>JAAYZL010000488.1 GCA_012514855.1 Clostridiales bacterium | reverse complement strand
TCCCCTTTGAGGGAATTGAGCGCTATATCTCCGAGCACATCCACGACAAGCTGACGACCTCGTCGATGGCCGCTTTTTTTGGCTACGCGCGCTCATACTTCTCCCGCAAATTCAAGAGCGTCTACAACCTTTCGCCCGGCGAATATCTGAAGACCATCCGCATGTCGCGGGCGGCCAACATGCTCACCTACGGAATCAACATCGCCCAAATCTGTACGGCGCTGGGCTACGCGGACAAAAAGGTGTTCTCCCGGGCCTTCAAGACATATCACGGCATCAGCCCTTCCGAATATCTGAAAAGGCACAAATTGCAACCCTAATAATACGAATTGAAGTTGCTTTTTCCCGCGGATCTCTCTATAATCCAAGATGAAATTAATCAATGTATCAAGTAAGAGTCAAATAGCGCAAACGATGTAGTATTTTTTGGTTGGTGTGGGGAGGAATTTTCCGAGAATCAAGAGCCTCGGGAATCCCCAAAGAATTCGACCGTCACCGATAAGCACAAATTACGCTCTCAAAGCCGGGGCCGTTTCTGGTCGGTGAACATCCTGTGTTGCGGGATGTTTGCAAATATGATCGTGAAAGGAAGAAAATCTCTATGAAGCGAATTCTGACCGTGCTCCTCGTCCTGTGCATGCTCTCTCTCTCCTGCGCCTTGGCGGAAAGCGGCAATTCCGACATCACCATCGGCTACATCTGCGCCAATCTGACCAACCAGGGCTGGCTTATCATGAACACGACCGTGCAGCGGGCAAGCGAGGAGGCCGGCGTAACCCTGAAGTACATGACCGCCCAAATGGGCGACACGAGCTCGTGGCTGGCGTGCTTTGAGGATCTGCGAAACATGGAGGTGGACGCCATACTGTTCGGCGCGGCCGACGCCACGCTGATCAGCACCATCGAGGCGGCCGTCGCGGAGGGAATT
This sequence comes from Clostridiales bacterium, assembly GCA_012514855.1. The sequence continues at coordinate 1,131 of JAAYZL010000488.1, read as the reverse complement.
CTGTGCATTGAAATGGACTCCCCCAGCGGCGCGAAGGGCACCAACGTCATCTGCATCGACAACTACTCCGCGGCCGCGCAGGGGGCCGAGTGGGTCGGGAACGCCCTCGGGGGCAAGGGGCAGGTCATCCTGATCAACGGGGACGCCACCTACACCTCCGGCGTGGAGCGGCGCAACGGCTATTACGAGACGCTCAGCGAGAAGTATCCCGAGATTGAGATCTTCGAGGTCTGGTCCGAGGGCTGGACCGACGAAAACGCCATGAACGGCGCCGAGGATGCCCTGACCGCGCTGAACGAGGAGGCCGACGCCATCATCTGCTGCTGGGACGGCGCGACCGTCGTCATCAGCTCGGTGCTTGAGACCCGCGGCCTCACCGGCGAGGTCATGCTCGTGGGCTTCGACGACGCGGGCGACGCGCTCTCGCTCATGCGCGAAGGCAAGATCGCCATGGACCTCGCGCAGCCGTTTGCGGATCTGGCGCGCAACGCGGTCGATGTGGCGGTGAGGGTCGTCAAGGGCGAGTCCGTGGACACGTTGGTTCTCGACGCCACGATCGTGACGCCCGAGAATTGCGAGCAGTATATCATCGAGGGCGGCATGAGCGACTATGTCAAATAGCCCCGGCGACAAAACGCGCTGAAGCGCGGCGGCCACAGACGATCGCGCAAATCCGCGGATTGACGGCGATTTATCTGTGGCCGCCTCCAATAGAGCCAAAGCCTGAAAAAGGGGGGTTCAAGGCATGTCCGAAGCGCTCTGCCCCGGGGGCGATTCCCTGCTCAGGATGCGCGGCATCTGCAAGTCCTTCGCGGGCGTAAGGGCCCTGGACTGCGTGGATTTTGACCTGAAAAAGGGCGAAGTCAACGTGCTGTTGGGGGAAAACGGCGCGGGAAAGTCCACGCTGATCAAGATCATCACCGGCGCGCATGCCTGCGACGCGGGTTCCGTACAGCTGTACGGCAGGGATTACCACTGCAGATCCGCCATCGACGCGCAGCGCAGGGGCGTCAGCGCCGTCTATCAGGAGTTCAACCTCATGCCCAAGATGAAGGTGTACGAGAATATCTTCATCACGAACAAGATCACGAAGAACAACGTTCTGCGTACGCTCGACCGGAAGGAGATGAT
>JAAYZL010000072.1 GCA_012514855.1 Clostridiales bacterium | reverse complement strand
CGGCTGTGCGCGAAGGAGGCGGAGTTCGGGCTCTCGCTGATCGGCGCGGGGGAGGGCGCGCTCCGGGCGCTGCTGCTCGCGGAGCGCTACCCGGTCGGGAAGGTCGTGCTGATCGGCTGCCCGCTCCGTCCGCGCGGCAAGTCGCAGCTGCGCAGGCGCGCCGAGCACAACCTGTTTTCGGTCGTCTCGGACCTCATGGTCGTGCAGCCGACCGAGGACCAATCGATGCGCGCGCGCGGGGTCGACATACTGCTTCGCGGCGTCAGCGCGCGCGTCAAGCGGCGCATCGAGATGGGCAGGGACTTTGAGGATTTGTGGACAAACTGTAAACAACCGCTGACGGAGCTCGTTTTGGGCTTTTTGACCGGCCCCCCAGAGGCAAAACAGCTTGCGAAACACAGGAATTCGTGATAATATAGCAGACAGGCGACGCGCTCGCCCGTCTGTTTTTATGCTGGGAGGAAATCTGCAATGCGAAAATACCATCTCGCGCCGGCGGCGCTTCTCATCGCGCTCGCGCTCCTGCTGTCGGGCTGCAACCTGATCACCGTCGACCCGATCCTGCAGCTGAACGAGGACCGCGCGAAGCTCGAAAAGGAGTACCAGGTGGTGCTCGCGGAGTACGACGGCGGGGCGGTCACCGTCGGCGACGTCGTGCTTCAGTTCTACGATCAACTGAACAACACCTACCAGATGTACGCGTACTACGGCATAGGCTTCGGCGACGAGCAGATCGAAGGGATCAAGCGCGAGAGCGTCGGCTACGCGCTCGAGCGCGCTGCGGAGCTTCGGGAAGCCGAGGCGCGCGAGATTTCGCTGACCGACGCCGAACGCTCCGAGATCGAGGCCGAGGCGCGAGAGGCCTTCGACGGCAGCATCGAAAGCTACGCCCCGCAGATGGAGGGCAAGACCGCGGAGGTCCGAAAGGCCCATGCGGCGTTCGCGCTGTACGAGCAGGGGTTCTCCTACGAGTCGCTGTTCGCCTACCTTGAGGCGCAGAAGATCGGGGAGAAGCTGCGCGCCACGACGGACGGGGAGGTCTCCGAGGTCACCGAGGAGGCGCTGCAGGATGTCTACGAGCAGCGCGTCGAGGACGACGAGGCCTACTACGCGAACTACCTCGGCGACTTTGAGAGCGACATGACCGGCGACACATTGATCGCGTGGATGCCCGAGGGCTACCGCACCGTCAAGCATATACTCATGATTCCGGAGGCGTCCGTTCTCGACCCGCTGAAGGAAAAGCTGGGCCAGGTCAGCGCGTTTGAGGCGGAGCTGTCCTCGCTGATGGACGACCTCGCCGCCGCGATCGACGACGACGGCGCGGAGGGCGACGAGGAGGCAATCCGCTCGGCGATCACCGGCGTCGAGTCTTCGATCGCCGATGCCAACGCCGAACTGCCGGCGCTCAGGGCCGCGTGCCTTGAAAACGTGCGGGCGGAGCTCGACGACATTCAGGAGAAGCTCGCCGGCGGCGAGGACTTCCTCGCGCTGATCGACGAGTACGGCGAGGACCCCGGCATGAAGAACGAGCCGACGCGTACGCGCGGCTACTATGTGTCCGCCGAGTCGACGACGTGGGACCCGGCATTCAAGAACGCCGCGATGCTGCTTGAAAGCGTCGGCGACGTATCGGAGCCGATCGTCGGGACGAGCGGCGTGCACATCATACGCTACGAGTCCGACGTCGCGCCCGGCGCCGTGCCGCTCGAACAGGTGCGCGAGGTGCTGCTCGAGGAGACGCTCGAGGGGCAGCGCGACGAGCACTACGCCGCGAAGCTTGCGGAGTGGGTCGCGGCGCTGAACCCCGTGTACCACTACGACCGCTGGAATCCGGACGCGTGACGGGGGCCGTTATGCAATATGTGTCGCTCAGGGGCATCGGCCGGCCGGTCTCCCGGCTCGTGTTCGGCTGCGCGTATCCGGGGATGATCGGGGGCCGCGACGAGTCGGAGTGGCTCGACCGGGTCTATGAAACGGGCTTCACGGCGTTTGACACCGCGGAGAACTACGGCCATAGCGAGGAAGTGCTCGGAAAGTGGATGTCCTCCCGCGGCATCCGGGAAAAGCTGACCGTGATCACGAAGGGCTGCCACCCGTACGACGGGAAACCGCGCGTCGCGCCGGAGCACCTCGGGAGGGACTTCGAGCAGTCGCTGCAAAGGCTCAGGACCGACTGTGTGGACGTGTACCTGCTGCACCGCGACGACCCGGAGAAACCCGTCGGGCCGATCATGGAGACGCTCGACCAATACGTGCGCGCGGGGAACATCCGCCGCGCCGGGGCGTCGAACTGGACGCTTCAAAGATTCCAAGAGGCGAACGAGTACGCGCGAAAGCATGGGCTCGAGCCGTTCAGCTTCACGAGCCCGAACTACGCGCTCGCCCGGCAGGTGCGCGACCCGTGGGGCGGCGGCTGCACGTCGCTCTCCGGCGAGGAGCATGCGGACGAGCGCAGATGGTACTTTG
>JAAYZL010000071.1 GCA_012514855.1 Clostridiales bacterium | reverse complement strand
TCGCTTGCGATGGGCTCGGAGGATTCGTCCGTAAAATCGAAGATCGACGAGCTCCTGCTCAAGGGAAAGACCGTCGCGTCGGCGCTGCTTGACACGGTCGCGCTGTCGCTCGCGATCCGGTTCGGAAACCCGGGCGAGCTCGACGGCATCGGCTGCCTGATCTCGACCTCCGCCATCTCCGGCGCGGGCGCGTCCAACGTGGGCGTGGCCGGCGCGGCGGCGATCGCCGTCGTCAACGGCGTGACCGAGGCGACCATCGCGCCGAGGACCTCCTTGCCCTCCGGCGACGACATCAAGGTGACCGGCGACAGTGCGGTGCGCGCGCGCGCGGCGCAGAAGGTCTACACGACCGCGACCGCGTCCTCCGACGTGTTCGGAAACGCGGTCAAGGAGACGAGCGACACCTCCGGAACGTCCGTCGGCGTCGGCGCGTCCGCGGCGATCAGCGTGATCGACGTCACCGCGAAGGCGACGCTCGGCGCCTACCGCAAGCTCGCGGCCGCGACGCTCGAAATCTCGGCCGACGCGCACAGCGACATCGACTCCGTGTGCATCGCCGGCTCCGACCCGATCGCGCGCAGGCAGGAAGTGGAGCAGCTCCCCACCGCGATCAACGAGGATGTGGCCGCCGCGAACAACACCACGACGAAGGACATCGCTGTCGACGCCGCGGTGGCGCTCGCGCTGATCACGAACGACGTGCTCGCGGCCATCTTCGAAAACGCGGTCATCCGGACGACCGGGCTCGACACGATCAAGACCGGCGTCATGCTCACTCCCGACACGGAGGAGCTCGTCAACTTCCTGCTCCGCGCGCACCAGCGCGGGCAGACCAGGTCCTCGGCGTCCGGCTTCGCGGTGGCCGGCGGCAAGGCCGCGGTCGGCGCGGCGATAGCGGTCAACATCGCCATGTCGGATGTGCGCGCGAGCTTCGCGGGCACCGGCACGGTCGCCGGAACCGCGAAGATCATGGCGGTCACTTCCAATGAGGACGAGGCGCACGCGCTGGCCACGGTCGTCGGCGCGAGCCTCGACCGGTACCTCGACAAGCTGCGACAGGCGATGCAGATGGCGAGCGTCGGCAACAACGAGCCGACCAACAGCTTCAACAACAAGGTCACCGGCAAGCTCAACACGATTCTCGGGAAGTCCGGCATGCTCCAGCGCGTGCCGCTCTCGTCGTCGCTGTTCCAGAAGATGGGCATCAACACGCCCGCCGCGCCGAGCTCCTCGACCGCGAACAACGCCGCGACGACGAACGGCGGCTCGGGCGCGACGGGACAGCCGACGGATCAGAGCGCCACGCAGTCGCAGAGCGTCAACGTCGCGGCGGCGCTCGGCGCGAACATCACCAACCACAAGGCCACCGCCGAGGTGACCGGCGCCTTGACCGCGAAGGACGTCGAGGTCTCGGCCGAGGACCGCAGCAATTTCCGCACGCTCGGCAGCGGCGCGACGGTCACCGGGCCCTCCGAGACGAACGCGAACAACATCGCGCTCGGCGTCGCGGTGTCCATCAACAAGAACAGGGCCGAGGCGAAGGTCTCCGGAACCCTGACCGCGAGCGGCAACGGAACGAACAACGGCAATATCCGCGTCCGGTCGGTCACGACCGGGAACATGGACGGCGCGTACCGCGGGCTGCTCGGCGCGCAGGCGATCGCCTGCAGCGTCGCGGGTACGGGCGGCAAGATCGGCCTGGCCGGCGCGGTCGCGGTCATCGTCGCGAATTCGAAGTCGATCGCCGAGATCGCCTCGACCGCCACCTTGACCGGCGGCGCGATCACCGTGTCCGCGACCGAGCAGAGCAAGCTCGCGGTGCGCGCGGGCAGCGTGAGCGTCACCGGCGCTTCCGTCGGCGTCGGCGCGTCCTTCGCGGTGATCTACGCGGAGAACGTGACCCGGGCGACGATCGCGGGCGGCGCGCACATCACGGGCGGCAGCCTGAAGCTCGAGGCCAGAAAGCTTTGCGTCGACTCGACCGACTACCAGTTCCCGCTGGGCATCTCGACGCTGTTCACGGTGGACGCGACCGAGGACAGGATGGGCCTGCTCAACATCCAGACCGAGGGCGGGTCCGTGGGCGGGTACGCGATCGACATCACCCTCGGCATGGACGACGTGCTGAAGATTCTCGACATGATGAACTTCCTCGCCTCCGCGAACTACTACGCCGAGGCGATCGCGGGCTCCGTCGTCGGAAGCCCCACCTCCAACGGCGCGTTCGCGGGCTCCGTCGCGATGCTGATCTCGAACAACG
>JAAYZL010000070.1 GCA_012514855.1 Clostridiales bacterium | reverse complement strand
TTGACGGAGGAGAAGAACATGACGAAGAAACAGTTTGTGGTGGTCGGACTCGGGCATTTCGGGGCGTCCGTCGCGACGACGCTCTACAGGATCGGCGCGAACGTGCTGGCGATCGACGCCGAGACCGAGCGCGTGGAGGAGGTGCGCGACATGGTCACGCACGCGGTGGTCGCCAGCGGCGTGAACCGAGAGGCGCTCATTCAGCTCGGCGTGCGCGATTTCGACATCGCCGTCGTCGCCCTCGGCGACGACATCAAGGCGAGCTGTATGGCGACGATGCTGATGAAGGAGCTCGGCGTCGGCTACATCGTGGCCAAGGCGCAGGACGAAATCCACGGCAGAATGCTTTTGAAGCTCGGCGCGGACAAGGTCGTCTACCCCGAGCGGGACATGGGAAAGCGCGTCGCGCATAATCTCATGTCCGGAAACATATTGGATTTTATAGAGCTTTCCCCGGACTACTTCATGGTCGAGATCACGCCGCCCGCGGACTGGGAGGGAAAATCCCTCGCGCAGCTGGAGCTTCGCAAGCGCCTCGGCGTCAACGTCATCGCCATCCGGCGCAACGGACAGGTCGACGCCTCGCCGAGGCCCGCAAGCGTGATCCAGGGCGGCGATAAGCTGCTGGTCATGGCCGGGAAGGACGTCATCAGGGAGCTGGGACACCGCTAGGGGCACTGCCGGACGGGGCGCCCCGGAAGGAGCGCGCATGCGGAAATGCCTGCTTTTGGAGGACGCGGACAAGCGCCTGCGCGCGCTTGAGCCGGCGCTGGAGGCCGTCGGCTTCCGCGTGCTCTACCCGGTCGGCGACGTCGAGCGGCTGTGCGCGAAGGAGGCGGATAACGGGCTCTCGCTGGTCGGCGCGGGCGAGGGGGCGCTCAGGGCGCTCTTGCTCGCGGAGCGCTACCCGGTCGGGAAGGTCGCGCTGATCGGCTGCCCGCTCAGGCCGCGCAACGCGTCGAGGCTCCGCAGGCGCGCCGAGCACAACCTGTTTTCGGTCGTCTCGGACCTGCTCGTCGTGCAGCCGGCCGAGGACCCGTCGATGCGCGCGCGCGGGGTCGACATCCTGCTTCGCGGCGTCAGCGCGCGCGTCACGCGGCGCGTGGAGATGGGCAGGGATTTTCAGGATTTGTGGACAAACTGTAAACAACCGCTGACGGAGGCCGTTTTGGACTTTTTGACCGGCCCGCCGGAGGCGAAAACCCTTGCGAAACCGCGGAATTCGTGATAAGATAGCAGACAGGCGACAACTTCGCCCGTCTGTTTTTTATTTGGGAGGATACCTGTCATGCGAAAGTTTTATCTCGCGCCGGCGGCGCTTCTGATCGCGCTCGCAATCCTGCTGTCGGGCTGCAACCTGATCACCGTCGATCCCATCATGCAGTTGAAAGAGGATCGCGCGAAGCTCGAAAAGGAGTACGGGACGGTGCTCGCGGAGTACGACGGGGGAACCGTCGCCGTCGGGGACATTCTGCTCGAGTTCTACAACGAGCTGTCCTACTACTACCAGATGTCGGCGTCCTACGGCATGGGCTTCGGCGCGGAGCAGATCGAACAGCTTAAGCAGTCCGCGGTCGGCTACGCGCTCGAGCGCGCCGCGCAGCGGAAGGAAGCCGAGGCGCGCGGGATCGCGCTGACCGAGGCCGAAATCGCCGAGATCGAGACCGAGGCGCGCGAAGCCTACGACGGCAGCCTCGCGAGCTACGCGCCGCAGATGGACGGCAAGACCGAGGAGGTCCGAACCGCGCAGGCCGCGTTCGCGCTGTTCTCCGAGGGGTACACCTACGAGGGGCTGGCCTCCTACCTGAAGGCGGAGAAGATCGCGGAGAAGCTGCATGCGTCGGTGGAGGCGGAGGTCGGGGAGGTGACCGACGAGGCGCTCAAGGCCGTCTACGAGCAGCGCGTCGAGGACGACGAGACCTACTACGCGAGCTACCTTTCCGACTTTGAGAGCGACATGACCGGCGACACGCTGATCACGTGGATGCCCGAGGGATATCGCACCGTCAAGCACATACTCGTGATCCCGGAGGCGGCCGCGCTCGACCCCTACAAGCAGAAATTGAGCCAGATCAGCGCGTTCGAGGCCGAACTGTCGTCGCTGAACGACGACCTCGTCGCCGCGACCGACGACGACGGTGCCGAGGGCGACCCGGATCAAATCCGCGCGGAGATCGCTCAAGTCGAGGCGTCGATCGCGGACGCGAAGGCCGAGCTTCCGGCGCTCGCGAACGCGTGCCTCGAAAACGTGCGGGCGAAGCTCGACGATATTCAGGAGAAGCTCGACGGCGGCGAGGACTTCCTCACCTTGATCGACGAGTACGGCGAGGACCCCGGCATGAAGAACGAGCCGACCCGCACGCGCGGCTACTGCGTGTCCGCGGCGTCGACGACCTGGGACCCGGCGTTCAAGAACGCGGCGATGCTGCTCGAGAGCGTCGGGGACGTGTCGGAGCCGGTCGTCGGATCGAGCGGCGTGCACATCATCCGCTACGAGTCCGACGTCACGCCCGGCGCGGTGCCGCTCGATCAGGTTCGCGAGGCGCTCAAGGAGGAGACGCTCGAGAAGCAGCGCGAGGAGCACTACGCCGCGAAGCTCGCGGAGTGGGTCGAGGCGCTCAATCCCGTCTACCACTACGACCGCTGGAGCCCGAACGCGTGAAGGGGGCCGCCATGCAGTACGTCTCGCTCAAAAAAATCGCCCGGCCGATCTCCCGGCTCGTGTTCGGCTGCGCGTATCCGGGGATGATCGCGGGCCGCGACGAGTCGGAGTGGCTCGATCGGGTGTTCGAAATGGGCTTCACCGCGTTCGACACCGCGGAGAACTACGGCCTGAGCGAAGCGGTGCTCGGGAGCTGGATGGCGTCCCGCGGCGTCCGCGAGAGGCTGACCGTGATCACGAAGGGCTGCCACCCGTATGACGGACGGCCGCGCGTGGCGCCGGAGCATTTGCAAAAGGACTTCGAGCAGTCGCTCGAGCGGCTCCGGACGGACTATGTCGACGTGTACCTGCTGCACCGCGACGACCCGGAGAAGCCGGTCGGAGCGATCATGGAGGCGCTCGACCGGTACGTGCGCGCGGGGAATATCCGCCGCGCCGGGGCGTCGAACTGGACGCTTCAAAGATTCCAAGAGGCGAACGAGTACGCGCGAAAACACGGGCTCGAGCCGTTCAGCTTCACGAGCCCGAACTACGCGCTCGCCCGGCAGGTGCGCGACCCGTGGGGCGGCGGCTGCACGTCGCTCTCCGGCGAGGAGCATGCGGACGAGCGCAGATGGTACTTTG
>JAAYZL010000487.1 GCA_012514855.1 Clostridiales bacterium | reverse complement strand
GGCCGGGGGCAATTTCGCCGTCCGCGTGGAGGAAGACCGCATTCTGGTCACGCCGTCCATGATGTCGGAGCGGAAGCACTGCCGGCTGAAGCCGGAGGACATGCTGCTGATCGACTATGAGGAGAACGTGCTCGAGGGCGCGGGAAAGCTCTCGCGCGAGACCGACATGCACATCCTGCTGCTGTCCCGGTTTCAGAACATCGGCGCGACGATCCACGCCCACCCGTTCCACTGCATGCCGTTCGTGGCCTTCGCGCAGCCCATCCCGAACGTCACCGAGGCGACGATGGGCCGGGGCTGCGTCGAGTGCATCCCCTGGACGAAGGCGTACACGCGCGAGCTCGCCGAAAACGTGTACAAATACTTCGACGACCGCCGCGAGCTCGCGGAGCGCAAGCCCCTCGGCATGATACTCCCCAAGCACGGCGTGGTCGTGTCCGGGCCGGACCTCCCCGGCGCGTATTCGATGCTCGAGCGCATCGAGGCGGACGCCTTCTGCAACCTGTCGAGAGCCTTCGTCGTGCCGCCGGAGGGCTGATCATGCGGTACCTGGCGTTCGACCTCGGGGCGAGCAGCGGCAAGATGTTCCTCGGCGAGTTTGACGGGAGTCTGCTGTCCGTCCGGCCCGTGCACGGCTTCAAAAACGGCATCGTGCGCATGGGCGACGGCCTGTTCTGGGACTTTCCCGGAATCTGGACGAATTTTCTCGACGGCCTGTCGAAGGCGTGTCGGGAGGCCGAAATCCGCTCGGTGGGCGTCGACGGCTTCAACAACGACTTCTCCTTTGTCGACCGGCGCGGGGAGCTGCTCATGCCCGTGCGCTGCTACCGCGACCCGCGCACGCTTAAGCACGAAAGGGCGATCTACGCCCGGATTCCGCCGAGGGAGCTGTACATGCGGACCGGCAACCAGCTCGCGCCCTTCAATACATATATGCAGTTGGCCGCGATGGTCGAAAACGGGCAGCAATTCTTCTTCGAGCACGCGGAAAACCTGCTGATGCTGCCGGATCTGCTGGTCTTTCTCCTGACCGGCAACCGCGTGACGGAATACACGCTGGCGGCGGAGACGCAGATGCTCGACCTGAACACCCGGACGTGGATTCCCGAGATACTCCGCTCGATCGGCTTCCCCGAGCGCCTGTTCGCGCCGCTCGTCATGCCCGGAACCCGCGCCGGGACAATTTCGCCGCGGGTCTCGGCCGAGCTCGGCATCGCGCCGATCGACTGCGTATCCGTCTGCGGGCACGACACGGCCTCGGCGTTTCTCGCCGCGCCGGCGGACAGGGACTCGGCCATCCTCTCGAGCGGCACGTGGGCGCTGGTCGGCGCGGAGGCGGCCGCCCCGGTCATATCGGAATACGGCTACCGCCACAACATCGCCAACGAGGGCGGCTTCCCCGGCCACCACCGGATTCTCAAAAACGTCATGGGCGGCTGGATACTGCAGCAGCTTCGGCAGGACTTCGCGCTCGACGGCAGGGCCTTCGACTACGCCCGGATCGAGGCGCTCGCGCTCGCGGCGGAGCCGTTTCTGTGCGCGATCGACGTCGACGACCGGCGCCTCTTCGAGCCCGGCGGGATGCGAAAGAAGGTGCGCGATTTGGCGCTCGAGGCCGGGGAGCGCGCCCCGGAAGCGCCGGGGGAGTTCTTCCGCACCGCGTACGAGTCGCTCGCCTTCAAGTACCGCGGCGCGCTCGAAAAGCTGGAGCGGCTCTTGGGGACGCGCTTCCGGCAGCTGAACATCGTCGGCGGCGGCTCGCGGGACACCGTGGCCTGCCAGTTCGCCGCGAACGCCCTCGGCCGCCCGGTGCTCGCGGGCCCGGCGGACGGAACGGCCATCGGCAACATCCTGGTCCAGATGATCGCAAGCGGCGAGATCGATTCCGTCGAGCAGGGGCGGCAAATCGTCCGAAACAGCGAAACGCTGCGGGAATACGAGCCCCGCGACGCGGCGATCTGGGACGAGAAGTATCGGGCGTTTTCGGAGAAATATCCCGGCTGACGGAGGCTTCGGCGAACGGTTGTTCCGCTTGGGCGGGCGGGCCCGCACGGAATTTTATGAAAAATTGCTTGACACCCGCCGTCCGCGGTGTTATAATGACCCAAATTTCACGTACAACCGACGATGTGGAGATTAAACCATGGATGCGCGCCCACAGAGAGCAGGCGGCGGTGAGAGTCCTGCGGAGACGCGGCCTGGCAAATGGACCACTGAGGGCGAGGGGAAAGGCCCGTGCCGAGTATCCGAGACGCGTGCCGGCGTTATTGGCGGAAAATGTGTTGGCATTTTCGTTGGAGGGGCTCGTCTCGCGGCGGGTCAAAAAAGGTGGTACCGCAGACGGCAGTCTGTCCTTTTGGGGGCAGGCTGTTTTTATTTCCGGCCGGTTCCCATTCCGGCCGCTTTCGCCGCAATGCGCGCGGCGTTGGGCAGAAACGAAGTGCGGAAAGGATGGTTTTCATGGAGAACGGAAACAACATGGAGAAGAGAACGGTGAAAACCCAGGCGAGGAGGGGCATGTCCGCCCGCGACATGCTCTTGATCGGAATCCTGCTGGCCGCGGGCGCGGTGCTCAAGTTCTTTGTCGGATCGGTCATCAACTTCGGCATGAAGCCGAACTTCATCATCGCCATGTACTGTCTCGTGATCCTGCTGATCCGCCCCAAGCTCTACGAGGCGGCCATCATCGGCATTTTGGCCGGCGCGATCTGCCAGTTCTTCCCCGGCCAGCCCTACATCAACTTCGCGAGCGAGCTCGTGGGCGCGGTGGCCATGAGCCTTCTGACCCGGATTGCGATGAACGTCGGCAAATTTTCGCTGCAGCCGATCGCCTGCACGTTCCTGAGCACGCTCGTGAGCGGCTTTACCTTCGTGGGCATCATGTACCTGATGTACTACTCCGGCGTCGACATCACGCCGACGCCGCTGGGCATCTTCCTGGGCATCATTTTGGGCACGGCGGCGATCAACGCGGTCATCGTGCAGCTTCTGCACATCCCGATGGGCCTCGTGCTCAACAGGCGCTGAAAAGAGCGCGGAAATTTCACGATGGAGGCCGCGACATGATCCGTCTTCACAACCTGAATTTCAAGTACAGGGGCGCGACCGACTTTGCGCTTGCCGACATGAACCTTGAAATCGGCGAGGGGGAATTTGTCGGCGTCATCGGCGGCAGCGGGGCGGGAAAGACCACGCTGACCTACGCGCTCAACGGCGTCGTCCCGCACTACTACGGCGGCGATTTTTACGGGCGGGCGGAGGTCAACGGCCTCGACACCATCGAGGCCGGGCCCGCGAAGCTCTCCGAGATCGTCGGAAGCGTGTTTCAGGACATCGACGGACAGATGGTGGCCTCCATCGTCGAGGACGAACTGCTCTTCGGGCTGGAAAACTTCGGCGTGCCCCGAAAGGAGATCGGGGAGCGCCTCGCGATGGCGCTCGAGACGCTGGGCATCTCAGACCTCCGCGACCGCGCGATCGCGACGCTGTCCGGCGGACAGAAGCAGAAGGTCGCCATCGCCGCGATCGTCGCGCTGAAACCACGCGTGCTGGTGCTCGACGAGCCGACGGGCGAGCTGGACCCGAAGAGCAGCGTGCAGGTATTCGAGATGCTGAAAAAACTCAACGAGGACTTCGGCATGACCGTCGTGGTCGTCGAGCAGAAGATCATGCTGCTGTGCGAGTACGTCCGCCGGCTGATCGTGATGGGCGGGGGCCGCGCGCTCCTGGACGGCACGGTGCGGGACGTACTGCAGAACGCTGAGGCGCTGGGCGCGGCGGGCGTCAGCGTGCCGCGGGTTACGTCGCTCGCGGTCGAGCTCAAGCGGCGCGGGCTGTATGCGGGATCGTACCCCGCGAGCGTCCCGGAGGCCGAGCGCATGGTCAGGGAGGTGCTCGCGTGATCGAATTTCAGAACGCCTCCTTCAACTACGCGGGCGAACAGGCCGTGCGCGACGTGTCGTTCCGGCTGGAGAAGGGCGAATTCGCCGCCGTCATCGGCGAAAACGGCGCCGGCAAGACGACGGTCGCGAAGCTGTGCAACGGCCTTCTGAAGCCGACCGCGGGAACCGTGTGCGTAAACGGCATGGACACCCGCACGACCCGCGCGAGCCGCATCGCGCGCTCGGTCGGCATTTTGTTTCAAAACCCGGACATGCAGATCTGCCAGAACACCATCCGCGAGGAGATCCTGTTCGGGCTCCAATATACGATGGACGACCCGGCGGAGCGCGCGCGGCGCTGCGACGAGGTGCTCTGCGAGTTCGGCTTTGACGGCGGCCGCAATCCGTTTTCGACGAGCCGGGGCGAGCGGCAGCGCATCGCGCTCGCCTCGCTGATGGCCTGCCGGCCGGAGGTGCTGATCCTCGACGAGCCGACGACCGGCCTCGACTACCGCGAGTGCATGGAGGTCATGGAGAAGATCCGCTTGAGCAACGAGAGGGGCGCGACGGTTATGATGGTCTCCCACGACATGGAGATCGTGCAGGACTTCGCGCGGCGGGTGCTGGTCGTCGCGGACGGGGAATTGATCGGCGACGGGCCCACCGGCGAGATCATGACGGACGTGGAGCTGCTGTCGCGCGCGTCGGTCGCCCCGGCGCAGATTCCCGCGCTGGCGCTGCGCTTCGGGGACATGTTTCCGGGCGTGTTCACGGTTCGGCAGATGGCCGACGCCATCGAAAGGCGGTTGTAGAATGGGCGGCTTTCTCGATTACATTCCGGGCGATTCGCTTTTGCACCGGCTGAATCCGCTGACGAAGATGATACTGGCGGTCGTATTGTGCGCCGCGTGCTTTGTGAGCGGCCGGCATCTGTTCGTGCTGGGCGTTCTGGCCCTGTCGCTCGCGATGTCCCGCGCCGCGGGCGTCTTTCAGAGGGCGTGGCGGACGCTCGCGGCGCTCTCGAAGCTGTCGCTTCTGCTGTTTGTCGTGCAGGTGCTCGTCATCCGGGACGGAAAGCCGCTGCTCACGCCGCTTCCGGGCCTTTCGATCACCGACGTGGGCGTTCTGTTCTCGCTCCTGTTCGTGCTCCGGCTGATCGCGGCCACGCTGCCGCTTGCGATCATGCTCTCGGTGACGAAGATCGGCGACCTGTCGGGCGTGCTGGTCGAGAAGCTGCGCATCCCCTTCAAGTACGCGTTCTCGCTGACCACGGCCATGCGCTTCATCCCGATCTTCTCCCTGGAGACCGCGGACATCATGGCGGCGCAGACCTCCCGCGGCGTGGAATTCGACACGCGCAACTTCCTGAAGAAGGTTCGGCTGATCCTGCCCTTGTGCGTGCCGCTCCTGCTGAGCTCCGTCGAGCGCATCGACCGCGGGGCGATTTCGGCGGAGCTGCGCGGCTTTTCGCTCAGAAAGCGCGGGCAGAGCTACAGGACCTACGCGATGAAGCCGCCGGATTGGGGCGCGCTTGCGCTCGCGGCCGCGGTCGCGGCGCTTTCGGTCCTGCTGTAAAAAAATCGGACGGGAGCTGACGGGATGAACCCGAGCATGGAGGGGCGCAGGCTCTTGATGGGCAACGCGGCGATCGCGCTGGGCGCGCTGCGCGCGGGCGCGAGGGTGATCGCCGGATATCCGGGCACGCCGTCCACCGAAATCCTGGAGGCCGCGGCTCGGGAGAGCGGCGGAGGCGCCTACGTCGAGTGGTCGGTCAACGAGAAGGCCGCCATGGAGGTTGCCGCCGGCGCCGCCTACGCGGGCGCAAGGGCGATGGTGACGATGAAGCAGGTCGGGCTCAACGTGGCGTCCGACCCGCTGATGAGCCTCGCCTACGTCGGCGTCAAGGGCGGCCTCGTGGTCGCGGTCGCGGACGATCCCGGCCCGATCTCCTCCCAGACCGAGCAGGACACCCGCGCGTTCGCGCTGTTTTCGAAGCTGCCGGTGTTCGACCCGACCTCGCCCGAGGAGGCCTATTTGATGATCGCGGACGCCTTCGAGTGCTCCGAAAGGCACCGGACGCCCGTGCTCTTCCGGCCGACGACGCGCGTGTGCCACAGCTGCGCGAGCGTTACAATCCTGCCGCCGCTTGCCGTGCCCGAGCCGGAGGGATTCGTGCGCGACCCCGGCCGGTGGGTCATCTTTCCCCGCCTGACCTACCAGAACCACCTCGCGATCGAGGCGCGCAACAAAGTGCTCTCGGACGAGTTTTCGGCGCTTCCCTGCAACGCCGTGACCGGGCCGGACGCGGCGCGAAGGGGCGTCGCGGCGGGCGGCATCAGCTACGCGTACGCGATGGAATCGCTCGAAAAGGACGCCGCGAGGGTGTTCAAGGTCGGGACGCCGCATCCGTTCCCGGAACCGCTCGCGCTCGAATTTCTGCGGGGGCTCGACGAGGTGCTGGTGCTGGAGGAGCTCGACCCGGTGATCGAGCGCGCGCTCGTGCACATCGTCGGGAAATATCGCCTGGGCACGGTCGTTCGCGGCAAGCTGTCGGGCGATACGCGCTGCGCCGGGGAGAACAGCGTCGAGAGCGTCAAGGAGGATATCGTCCGCTTCCTC
>JAAYZL010000486.1 GCA_012514855.1 Clostridiales bacterium | reverse complement strand
TCCCACCAGCAGCCAGTTGATGGCTCCGAGGATGGTGATGACCAACGATGTACGATCCAGCATGTTTTCCCACTCCTTTTCCGCCGGGTTTGCCCGGCGTGATGGGATTATCATGCCCCGCGAAAGGAGGTTTATTCCAGAATTTTGCGCCGGGGGATTTTTTTAGACCTCTGAAACCGCCCCGGATGCGCGTCCCCCGCGGGAGAATCTGGAAGGGAGGCGTCAGGATTTTTCGAGCTCGAGCCTGAGCAGGTTCAGCGCGTTCTGGCACGCGAGCGTCCTGACCCAGTCGCGGTCGCCGCGGAACTGGAATTTTTCCGCGCGCGCGCCGGTCGGCCCGGCGACGCCGACGTATACCAGTCCCACCGGCTTTTCGGCGGTTCCGCCGGACGGCCCCGCGACGCCGGTCGTCGAGAGCGCCCACGCCGCGCCGCTGATTTTGCGAACGCCCTCGGCCATCTCGACCGCGCACTCCGGGCTCACCGCGCCGAACGCCGCGAGCGTCTCCCGCCGCACGCCGAGCGCGCGCTCTTTCGCCGCGTTCGCGTAGACGACGCGGCCCTCGACGACCGCCGCGCTCGCGCCGGGGCAGTCGACCATCGAGGCGATGAGCCTGCCGCCGGTGCAGCTCTCGGCGAACGCGACGGTCTCATTGCGCGCGGTCAGAAGCGAGAGCACCGCCTTCGAAAGGCTCGCGTCGATGCCCTCGGCGTAGACGGCGTTCCCGAGCCGGCGGCGAATCTCCTCCTCCAGCGGCGCGATCATGCCGGCCGCGTCCGCGCCCGGTTCGACCCGGGCGCTGATCCGGGCCGTCACCTCGCCGGGGCTGCAGTAGAGCGCGAGCGTCGGGTTCCCGCTGTGGAACAGGTCGATGAGCTTCGTCTCGACCATCGACTCGCCGACGCCGAAGATGCGCAAAAACCGCGACTCGATGTGCGCGCCGGAGCGCTCCCTGAGGTACGGCGCGAGCTGGCGCTCGAACATGTCGATCAGTTCCCTCGGCGGCCCCGGCAGCACCGCGACCGCCTTTCCGCCCGATTCCACGATGCAGCCCGGCGCGGTGCCCTGAAAATTCGGCATGACGGCCGCGCCGCGCGGAAAGTACGCCTGCTTTCGGTTGTTTTCGGTCATCTCGCGGCCGATGCGCCGCATGCGCTCCTCGATCGCCGCCAGACTCTCGTCGTGCAGCTCCATCGGAAGCCCGAAGAACTCGCCGACCATCTCCTTCGTCAGGTCGTCCTCGGTCGGCCCGAGCCCGCCGGTCGTGATCACGATGTCCGCGCGCGAGAGCCCCTCGGCGATCGCGGCCTTCACGCGCGCCGGGTTGTCGCCGACGGTCGTGTGGCGGTAGAGCGCCACGCCGAGCTCCGAGAGCCTGCGCGAGAGGTACTGCGCGTCGGTGTTCGCGATCTGCCCCATCAGAAGTTCCGTGCCCACGGAGAGAATTTCCGCAACCATGCCCCTTTGCCCCCAGTGCATAAAATATAACAACCGGGGCGGCCGGGAATTTTCCCAGGCCGCCCAAATTCCCGCGGAGAACCCGCCGCTACGTCGCGCTGTTCATCAGGATCGCCAGCGTCGTCGCGTCGACGACCGCGTCCGGGTCGGCGGGGTCGATCTCGATCAGCGGCGCGCCGCCGCTCGTGGCGTTGTAGTTCTGCTGGAAGCGGAGCACGGCGCTGCGGGTCGCCTCGTCGTAGACGCCCTTCTGCGGGTTCTCGGCCTTCAGCAGGTAGCCGAGCTCGTACAGCTTCGTCTGCATCTCGAACACGAAGGCCGTCGGGGTCGTCCTGTCGACGGTCGAGGGCATCTGCGGCCTCTCGGTCGGGGTATCGGTCGGCCTCTCGGTCGGGGTCTCGGTCGGCCTTTCGGTCGGCTCCGGCTCGAGCGCGAAGCGGATGGTCGTGACGCGCACGTCGTCGTTCGTGCCGTTGATGGGCTTCGCGCCGATCCTCACCGTGTAGACCAGGCCGGGGGTCATCTTCGCCCTGGTGACGTCGAGGAACTCCTTGTCGGTCTGGTAGTCGAGGATCTCGTTTCCGTTCGCGTCGGTGACGCGCACGTAGTAGAACTCGAGGTCGCCGTCGGCGTGCCAGGAGATGCGCGTGTCGCCGGTGACGAATTGCACGTCGTCCTCGACGTAGCCGACGGAGCTCAGGTCGACCGACGGATGCGAGACGCTTCCGGCCGTCGGCGCGGGCGTCGGGGTCGGCGGCGCCTCGGTGGGCGCCTCGGTCGCCGGAACGTCGAGCGCGAAGCTGGCGCTCGCGACGGGCCCTTCGCCTCCCTCGGCGGGCTCCGCGCCGATCTGGATCGTGTAGATCCTGCCGGGCGACATCTTCGACGCCTCGATGTCGATGAACTCCTTGTCGGTCGCGCTCTTTACGATCTCGCGGCCGGTGTCGTCGGTGATGCGCACGTGGTAGGTCTTGAGGTCGCCGTCGGCGTGCCAGGAGATGCGCGTGTCGCCGAGCACGTAGCTCACGCCGCCGTCGACGTAGCCGATGTTGCCGACGTCGATGACCGGCGTCGTGACCGGCACGGCCGTCGGCTTCGGCGTCGCGGTCGGGGCCTCGGTCGGCGGAGCGGATTCGAGCGCGAAGTAGGATACGGTCGTGAGCCAGTCGGCGGCGGTTCCGTTGATCGGGATCGCGGACACGCTGATCTCGTAGATCTCGCCGGCCGTCAGCGTGCCGACCCGGACGTCGATGTACGTCTCGCTCGTCGTGCGGTCGACGTACTGGCGGCCGCCGTCGCCCTCGATGACCACGCGGTAGGCGTCGACGTCGCCGTCCGCCGCCCAGGAAATCCTGAAATCGCGGTCGACGAAGTATATGCCCTCGTCGAAGTCCGCCGCGTCGCTGAAGGAGATCGACGGGTCGCCGATCTCGCCGACGGCGGGCGGGGGCGTCTTTTCGGAGAGCTTGCGCTCGTAGTAGCTCTCGAGGTACTGAATCGTTCGCATGTCGCACCGGCCCTCGGCGTTGAGCACCTCGCGGCCCTCGTGCTGGTTGACCAATTGCTGGAAGGTCTTGACCGCCTGCACGGTCGCCGGGCCGAACACGCCGTCCGCCTTGTTCAGAAGCCCGAGCTCGACGAGCATCTCCTGCAGGCGCTCGACGGATTCCCTCGGCGAATTCTCGTCGACGGCGATGATGTCGTCCTCGTCGCCCTCGCCGGGGTCCTCGGTCGGGTCGGGCGGCAGGCTCGGCTCGAGCGTCGGCTTGTCCGTCGGCGGCGGGGACGTCGGAGCCTCGCTCGGCGGGGACGTCGGGGCCCTGTCGACGTAGTACTCGAGGTAGGAAAGCGTCAGGCTGTCGCACACGCCGGTGATGTTCAGGACATCCCGGCCCTGCCGCTCGTTGACGCCAATCTGGAAGTTCTTGACCGCCTGCACGGTCGCCGGGCCGTACACGCCGTCCGCCTTGTCGAGCAGAGTCAGCGTCATCAGCTGGTTCTGCACGTAGAGGATCGACTCGCGCGGCGAATTCTGGTCGACGACGGGCCCCTCGGTCGGGGTCGGCGTAGGGGTCACGGTCACGGTCGGGCCGGGCGTCGGCGTGTTCCTGCTCTGCCACCAGTCGGCGTAGTATTGCAGGTACGACATCGTCAGCGGGTCGACCTCGCCGGTGATCTTCAGCACCTCGCGGCCGAGCTTTTGGTTGACCAGCGCCTGGAACTCCCAGACGCCGCCGCGCGTCGCCGCGCCGTAGATGCCGTCGTCCGAGCCCTTTTCAATCATGCCCAAAATGATCAGCTTCTGCTGCACGTACTGGATCGCCTGCTTCGACGAGTTCTCGTTGACGACCGTGCCGCCGGGTGTCGGCGTGACCTTGACCGGAAGCGTCGGCGTCGGGGTGGGCCTGCGGGAGACCTCGTAACGGTCGAGCCACGTGAGCGTCGCCGGGCCCGCGATGCCGTCCACGCTCAGCTTCGGGTTGATCGCGTAGGTGTTGTTCATATACTGCTGGAAGTCCTTCACGGCCTGCTTCGTGGCGCTGTCGTACTTGCCGTTGGCCTTCTGGTAGTCGAGCCAGCCGAGCTCGATGAGCTGCCACTGGAGGTTCGCGATCTCCGCGGCGGTCGAGCTTCCGTTGACGACCTGGCTCGTCGGGCGCGGCGTCGCGGCGGTCGGCCGGGGCGTCTTGGACTGGCCATCGAGCGCGTCGTACTCGTGGTTTACGTTGCCGCCGTAGGTGTATTCCTTCCACGAGAGTTCCGGGTCCTTGATCGGCGCGTAGGTTCCCACGACGTACGGCGTCGGCGACGGCGTCGCGTCCGGAATCCACAGCGCGTCCGCGGAGGGCGTCGGGGTCGCGACGCTGTCGTCGGAGCGGTCGAGCGTCTTGGGCAGGACCACGGTCAGGAGAACCACGACCGCGGCCACGACCGCGACCGCGACGCCGACGATCATCACCCACTGCTTGGCCGTCCGCTCCGGCCGTTCGTCCTCGGAGACCGCGGACGCGGCGGAGGCGGATTTGCGCTGCGCGATGTAACCGGTGCCGTTTTCCTCGAAGAAGAAGTGGCGCTTTTTCGGGTCCTCGACGGCCTCGACGCTCGCCTTCAGGCGCGCGAGCCCCTTCGAAAACGCGTCCTCCTGTCCGGCGGCGGGCACGACCGAGCCGTCGTTCAGGCGCCGGGCGCTGTCGCGCGGCAGAAACTCGCGGATGCGCAGCTTCGCCTGCTTCTTCGTGTCGTAGGCCATGTAGACGATGCCGCCGGCGTCCTGCCCCATCGCGCGGCCCACGAGAAAGCGGCCGCGGTACAGAAGCGTGCCGGGCAGAAGCTGAATCTGCGGAACCGCGGCGCGCGAATCGCGGCCGCAGTGCGGGCAGACCGTCTGGCCGCCGTGGTCCTCAAAGCAGTACATACACAGATTTTCATATGCCATGGGGTTCACTCCTTCTGAAGGAAGTCCTTGGCAAGCTCGAGGGTCTTTTCAAATACCTCCTCGATCGTGCCGTTTGCGTTGACGACCCGGACGCGCTCCGGCTCCCGGCGCGCGATGTCCGAATACGCGCGCTCGACGCGGGCGAAGTACTCGCCCTTTTCGACCTCGATGCGGTCCGGGGCGCTCTGGGAGAGCATGCGCTCCTTCGCGGTTTCCGCGTCCAGAGAGTAGACAAGCGTGCAGTCGGGCCTGACCTTTTCGGCGGGCGCGTTTATTTGACGTACAAAAGTCTCTCCAAGTTCACGGCCGTGCGCCTGATAGGCGATCGACGAGTCGAGAAAGCGGTCGCAGAGCACGATTTTGCCGGAATCGAGCGCCGGGAGGATCACGTCGTGGACGTGCTGGGCGCGCGCCGCGGCGAAGAGCAGCGCCTCGCACTCGTCGGTCATGCCGAGGGCCCCCACGTCGAGCACGAGTTCGCGGATGCGCTCGGAGATCGGGCAGCCGCCCGGCTCGCGCGTCACGACGACCTCGTATCCGCGCAGCTGCAGCCATTCCGCGAGCAGATGCTGCTGCGTCGATTTTCCGCAGCCGTCGGTGCCCTCGAACGTGACGAAGCGCCCGCGCGGACGGGAGGCGCCGAGAATCGGGAACAGCCCGGAGACGGTTTCGGCGATCGCGTCCGGCCCGGCCGCCTCGAGTTCCTCGAAGGTGCCGTAGCCGTAGCCGACGCCGACCGCGCGGATGCCGGCCCTCCGCGCGCCGTCGATGTCGAAGCGCCGGTCGCCGACCATCGCCGCGCGGGTGAGATCCGCGCCCTCCGGCAGCGCGCTCCGAATCAATTCCGCCTTGTCCGCGTGGCGCTCGTCCATCGACGCGCCCGAAACGCGGTCGAGGAACGGCAAAATGCCGAAGTGCTCCGCGATGCGCACGGCGAACGGCTCCGGCTTCGCGGTCGCGAGCGCGACATACTTGCCCGCCGATTTGAGCGCCTTCAGGAGCGCCGGGATGCCCGGGTACACGCGGTTTTCGGCCCAGCCGACGGCCTCGAAGCGCTCGCGGTAAAATACGACCGCCCGGAACGCCTCCGCCTCGGTCATCCCGCACGCCCCGACGAACATCGGGATCAGCGGCGGGCCGACAAACGCGGCGAGCCGCTCGTCCGGAAGCGCGGGAAAGCCCATCCTTTCGATCGCGTGGGCCACGCAGTTTTTGATGCCCTCGCCGGATTCCGTCAGCGTCCCGTCGAGGTCGAACAACACGTAGTCAAATGGGCGCATGAAGCGCATCCTCCTTGTCCGCCGCCTCGACGGAGCCGCCCTCCGCGCCGAAAAGCTGCGCGCCGAGCGAGTCCATTTGGAGCAGATATTCAATGGCGGCTTCCGTGAATTTTTCCCCCGGCGCGACGATCGCCGAGCCCGGCGGGTACGCGCCGACCGAGCGCGCGGAGATTTCCCCCGCGGCGTCCTTGAGCAACACGCGCTTCGTCCGCGCGAGCGCCGCGGCCCGAAGGGAAGCGCAGGGCTCGCCGCAGGCCGGCGCGGGCAGATTTGGGGGCGCGGAGCCGTCGCCCCGGAGCCGCCGGAGCGCGCCCGTCAGGCGGTGAAAATCCTCCGGGCGGTCGTACGCGGTCGCGATCGCGAGCACGCCGCCCGCGTCGGCGAGCTCGAGCTCGACGCCCATCTCCCGCAGTCGCTTATACGCCGACCAGCCGGAGAGCCCGAGGCCGTGCGTCTCGACGTACAGCCGCGTCGGGTCGCCGGGGTTTTTTGAGATAAGCCCCGGCATCTTCGCGATCTCGGCGCGGGCCTGTTCGCACAGCTCCGCCGTTTCGGAAAGCGCCGGCCGGCCGAATTCGTCCATCCACGCGCGCGCGTCGTCGAGCGACTGGAGCACCAGGTAGGACGGGCTCGAGCTCATGACAATGCGCAGCATCTGCCGCGCGCGCCGCGCGATGTCCTGATCCCGAAAGTGCATCCACGCGCCGCCGGTCAGGGCGCCCAGCGTCTTGTGCGCGCTCTCGACCGCCGCGGTCGCGCCCGCGCGCATCGCGGAGGGCGGGGATTCCCACCAGTTGAAGTGCGCGCCGTGCGCCGCGTCGACGAGCACGGGGACGGAGACATCCGGCAGCGCCTCGACGCGCCCGAAGTAGTCCGGCCTCGTCACGAGCACCGCGTCCGGATGGAGCTCCCGCGCGGCGGCGGCGAGGTCGGCGTCCGGCGGCGCGAACACCGGCTCCGCGCCCGCGAGCACGCAGGCGGACAGCGCCGAGTGGTGCGCGCTCCGCTTCAAAAGAAGCCTGTCCCCCGGGCGCAGAAAGGTCAGCGCCATCGCGTGCATGCCCGCGGTCGCGCCGCCGGTCAGGAGGATCGAAGCGCCCGCGCCGCAGGACTTCGCGAGCAATGTTTCCGCCCCGGCGATCGCCCCGGACGGCGCGAACAGGTCGTCGGTGCCCATGAGCTCGGTCACGTCGCGCGCCGGGTCGATGGGGCCGAGCCTGCCCTTGTGCCCCGGCATGTGAAAGCGCGTCCGGCCCTGTTGGGCGTCGAGCATCTCGCGAATCGGCCTCATTGCGCGCCCCTCCGAATCATTATACCAGCCAATTGTGACATTATCTATCACCGTCGAGCAGCTCCGCGAGTTGCTCCGGCTCCGCCGACGCGCGCCGGACGCGGCCCCGGTCGAGCTCTTCGTCGAACAGGCACGCGCGCTTCCAGTCGCACCACTCGCAGGCGTCGGTCTTTTTCGTGCGCGCGGGGGACGGCGCGGCCTCGCCGGAGCGGATGCCGTCGACGTGCCGCCCCGCCATCACGAGCGCGTGCCGAGCGAGCCTCTGGATCGCGTCGATGTCCGCGGAGAAGCCCTTCTTGAAAAAGCGCTTGCAGTCGGGGGACAGAGCCTCGAGCAGGCGGCCGTCCTCGGGCAGCAGTCCCTCCATGCGCAGGTCCATGTGCCGCTTGGCGTCGACCGCCGCCGGGTCGACTTCCTGCGTCGCCACATATCCGTCGTCGAGCCGGAAGTAGAACGCCCCGGCGGGCAAACCGCCGCGCTTCTTCGCCGCCGCCGCGAGGTAGACGAGAAGCTGCAACTGCAATCCCAAGTATGCCTCCGCGAGGTCGAACGCGTGCGACCCGCGCTTGTAGTCGAGTATGCGCAGGTATTTGCCGTCTTCCTCCCACTCGTCGACGCGGTCGATCGAGCCGTACAGCGCGCAGTCCGCGCCCGAGCCGACGAGCAGCGCCGCGTCGCCGTCCTCCGGCCCGAAGCGCAGCTCCAATCCGACCGGGCGGAAGCGGCTCCCGTCAAGCTGCTCGGCGATCAATTTCGCGGCGGTGCGCGCGACGTCCTTCAGCCGCCTCTCCCCGGCGAGCGACACGGCGGACTGCCCGAGCGGGCCCTCGCGCATCGACGAGAGCAGCACCTCGGCCACGCGCTCCATCCGCGCCTCGGCAACCTCGGGGTCGAAGCCCTCGCCGTCCATCGCGCGCGCGAGGAACGAGCGCACCGCGTCGTGGAAGAACACGCCCTCGTCGCGCGGCGTCAGCGCGTACGGCTCGACGACGATCGGCTTCAGCCCGTAGTCGATGAAGTGCTGGAACGGGCACTGCGCAAACGATTCCAGCCGTGAAACGCTCGCCCGCTGCAGCCCCCGGTAGATTGCGTTTGCGGTGTCCGGGTTGAGCCGATCGACCGCCGAGCGCAGTTTCAGCGCGCCGGAGAGCTTTTTCAATCCTTCGCGCGCGTCCGGGATGCCCGCGAGCGCCGCGAGCGCCCGCCTGTGCTCCGCGGAGAGCGCCCCCTCCGACAGCGCCGGCGCGATCTGCCGAAGCGCCGCGCCGGGGGCCTCGTAGAGCACCTCCTCGGCGCGCCCGTCCCCCCCGACGCCGCCGCGCGCGCGGAGCGCCGGGAAGATCTGCTTCAACTGCTGAACGACCGGGCCGGGGCGCTCGGCGGCGTCGTCGATCCCGGACAGCGGGAAGCTGACGAGCACATAGTCGGTCGCCATCTCGACGCCGGCCTTGATGTAGAACAGCCGGCTGCGCGAGGCGTCGGCGGCGGTCGGGCCGACGTACTTGCCGGCGGCCTCGGAGAGCGCTTCCACCTGCCGGTCGGTCAGCAACCCCTCCGGCGCCCCCGCCGCGCGGTCGACCTGGCCCAACACGAGCACCGCCTTCGCCGGCAGCATCGAGAGCCGCGACAGATCCTGCGCGTACACCGCGTCGCCGGACTGCGGCAGCGGCTTCACGACCGACGCGTCAAGCGACTCCGACAGCCGTTCGGCGAGCTCGGCGGTCCTGAGCTTCGCGCCGCCCAGCAGCGCGTCCATCTGGTCGAGCGCGCCGAGCAGCCGGTTCCACACCTGCGCCTCCTCGCCCGCGAGCTCGAACAGCCCCCCGTCCGCGAGCTGTTTTTGACGCAGCACGCCCTTTTCCCAGCCGCCGATGTCCTCGAGGAATTGAAACACGGCGGTCAACTGCCCGCGGAGGTCCTTCGCCTCCCGGAGCGCCCCGCGAAGCCTGACGACCGGCTCCATCGCGCGCCGGCGCAGCGGCTCGAGCGCGGAGACGAGCGCCTCCGGCCCGCGGCGGAACGGCCTAAAAAACGAGCCCGCGCGGATTCCGTAGCCGATTGTATAGTTCTTGAGCCGGTCGGCGTCGTCCGGGGAGAGGTCGGGGTAGCCGGTCGACAGGAACGCGAACAGGTCGTCGTCGCGGAAGCCGCCGGAGATCAATTTCAGCGCCGTCAAAAGGCACTCGATCAGCGCGTGGCGCGAGCACGGGCGTCCCTCGGACAGGAAGATCGGAACTTTGCACGCCGCGAACGCCTCGCGCAGCGGCTCCCGGTACGCGTCCATGCTCGGGCAGAGCACGCGGATGTCGTTGAAGCGCCACATGCGCGTGCGCGCGAGCCTCCTGACGAGCGCCGCCGCGAAGCGCGCCTCTTCGCGCGGGTTGCGCGCCTCGAAGAGCTGCACGTGCCGCGGTTTTTCGATATAAGGGTGCGCGGGGTGGCAGAACAGCTCGCGCCCGAGGTGCTTCAATTCCTCCGCGCGGGGGTCGGGGCCCTCGATATTTTCGCGGACGACGGCGGCGTTCTTCGCGCGCGCGTCCTTGACGAGCCTGCGCATCGACTGATCGAGCGGGCGGAACAGGTCATAGTCCCGCGCGCGCTCGTCGCCGTCCAGCGGCAGCAGCACATTGACATCCGTATATTTCGAGATCGCGGCGATCAGCGCGTGCATCGTCGGCGGCATCAGGTCGAAGCCGTAGAACCACAGGGAAGCCTCGGACAGGAACGCGGCGTCCGTGCAGCGCTCGGCGGCGAGCAGGAACTCCGCCTCGCCGTCCTGAAACCGCCCCGCGAGCGCGTCCGCGTAGGCCCCGAGGATCAGCGACATGTCCATAAGCTTCAGTTTCAGCGCGCCGCGGGACGATTCCGCCGAGCGCGAGAGCTCCTCGGGCGTCATCCCCGCCTGCCGGAACTGCTCCAATTGCTTCGCCGCGCGCAGCACGAACCCCCGCCGCGCCTCGGCGCCGCGGTAGAGCGTCAGCTCGCCCCGGAGCTCCTTCAGCACCTTCGAGAGCAGCATCACGCGCCCGCGCTCGTCGATGCGCGCGCCCTCCGGATATCCGGCGGCGGCGAAGATCAGCGCGCACAGCCGCTCGGGGCTCAAGACGCGCAGCCGGAACGAGCCCTGCAGGTTCAGGCCCCGGAGCAGCGAAAGCTCCGTCTCGAGCGTGAGCTGCCGCGGCACGACCACGATCAGCGCGCGGTCGGTCTCCCGAAGCGCCCGGCCGGTCTCCCGCACGAGCGCCGCGTTCAAAAGGTAATTCCGCCCCGTGAGCACGCGCAGCATCATAGCCCTCCATATATCGTCGGCATATTTTTCCGAATACATCATAGCACATCCGCCCCCGGATGAGAAGGGACGAAACGTGAACGAAATTTGAAGAGAAACGGACGCTTCGGAGACAGGCGCATCTTTTCCGGGGCCCGCTCATATAAAGTTGCCACGCGAAGAACAGACGAGGGGTTTAGCAATCCGCGGAGCGGATTGCGGGTCGGCGGGGCGTATACGGAATCGCCACGCCGACAAACGAGAGGAGTGATTGATGGTGTTGGGTGCGCAGGCGCTTTCACGCATTGGGGGAAGGAGGCTTTTGCGCGCGGCGGGCGTGTTCGCCGCGGCGGCGCTGCTCTCGCGGGCGCGGATGGCGCTGGGGCTCTCGCCGTTCGGGCTGGGGCTGTTCGCGGCGGGGCTCACGACCGGCGAGAGCGCGGTCGCGCTGCTCTTGGGCTGCATCCTCGGCGCGCTGCGCATCCCGCTCACGCAGATCGACATCCTGCTCCCGGCGGGCTGCGCGCTCTCGATGCTCGGCGCGCTGATGATGGACAGGCTCCCGGCCGCCCGCAAGGTGCCCGAGAGCGCGGCGGGCCCGGTGCTCGCCGGCGCCGCGATCTTCCTGCCGGGGCTTCTGCGCACGGAGCTCGAGGCGTACCCGATGGTGCTGCTGCTCGTCGCCTCGGTCGTCGCGGCGGTGTCGGCGGCGGCGTTTCAGGCGCTTCTCACTTGGAAGCCCTCGCGGGTCAGGATGCACGCCGAGGCGCGCGCTCCCGCGGCGCTGTTGCTGTTCGCGGCGCTGATGGGGCTCCGGGAAATCTGGGAGCCGGGCGCGTTTCTGCTCGCCTCGCTCGTCGCAATCGCGGCGGCGGACAGCTCGCCGGGGCTGGGCGCAATGATGGGCGCGCTGACCGGCATGGCGCTCCTCTCCGGCGGCTCGAACGCGATCGTGGCCGTGTCGCTGTCGCTCGGCGGGGCGGTCGCGGGGCTGCTCGCGAACCGGGGCCGGCTCTGGGTCGCGCCGGGGTTCGTGCTGGCGACGGGGCTCGCGGGGCTGTACGCGCCGGACGCGTTTCCGGGGCCGGTCGCGCCCGCGATCGCGGCGGGGCTGTACGTCGCGGCGCCGGAGGAATGGCTCAAGTGGCTGCGCTCGTGCGTGTTCTTCGCGGACGAGCCGGGGAGACAATTGCGCGAGGAGGCGGCGAACGCGCTCCGCAGCCTCGGTTCGGCGTTCGGGGAGCTCGCCGCCGGCGTCGGAAATACGGCGGTCATGGACGAGCAGGCGGTGTTTTCCGACCTGCGCGACAAGCTCTGCGACAGTTGCGCGGGGTACAGGGACTGCTGGGCGGGCGAGGACGACCGCGCGGTGCGGCTTTTGTGCAGGGCGATCTCGGACGCCGCGGTGTTCGGCGACGGCCGCCCGCCCGGCGAGGCGACGCCGGACGTGATGCGCGTGTGCCGCAGGGGGGACAGGCTTCCCTCCCTCGTCGAGGAGCAGCTTCGGAACCTCCGCCGGCGGCGCGGCGAGGAGGGCGTGTTTTCCGGCTCACTGTTTTTCCAGGCGGAGAAGATTTTAAAGGACATGGCGCTCAGGCAGGAGAGGCCCGAGCCGGCGCGCCGGGCGCTCAACATCCGCTGGGGCGCGAGCGCGGTATCGAAGTCGCCGGGAACGCCCAGCGGCGACGCGCACATCCTCCGGACGCTTCCGGACGGGCGCACGATGATGCTGCTCTCCGACGGCATGGGCAGCGGCGAGGCCGCGCGCGAGGAGAGCGAGCGGGCCGCGAGGCTCTTGTGGAAATTTCTGGCGGCGCGCGTCGACCCGGAGACCGCGTTCCAGACCGTCAACGAGCTGATGCTCTTGCGAAGCGACGGCGACATGTACGCGACGGTCGACCTGTGCCTGATCGACCCGGTCGGGCGCCGCGCGGACTTTCTGAAGCTGGCCGCGAGCCGGTCTTTGATCGTGCGCGGCGGCGAGGTGATCCCGGTCGAGGGCGGGCGGCTGCCGCTCGGCGTGCTCGAAGGGGTGGTGCCCTCGGCGTTCGACATGGAGCTGCGCCCCGGCGACCTGATTGTGATGGGGACCGACGGCGCGATGGAGAACGGCCCCGAGGGATACCTTGAAAATATCCTCCTGAGCCACGCGACGCTTCCGCCGAACGAGCTGGCCGACGCGATCCTCCGCGCGGCCGAGGAGGTCGCGGCAAACGGCGGGCGGCGAGACGACATGACCTGCCTGTGCGCGCGGATTCTCAGATACCGCGCTACGCGGGACCCTCCGCCCTGACCGAAAAACCGGCGTTGTCGGAGATCGCGCCCCGGGGCGGCGGAGATTGGAGCGGCAAAAGCCACGCAGGCAGGCCGACGCTCCCCGCCCGGGCGACGCTCGACGAAGCGCCGCGACCGTTCGCAACGCCTTTTTCGACACGAGGGAAGAGGAGGAAATCCCATGACCCATGTCGGGCTTCTCAGCGCGTCCTTGCGGCGGAGGATGGAAAAGACCCGGAGGCGAATACTGCCGTCCGGGCCGGGAATTCCATAGACAACACCGGGTTATTTGGGAGTC
>JAAYZL010000485.1 GCA_012514855.1 Clostridiales bacterium | reverse complement strand
TACCTCGAGTCGATGAAGCTCGTCGGCGAGCTCGACATGGACTCGGCCAGCGAATTTCTGCAGATGGCGGCGACGCTTCTGGAGATCAAGTCGCGCGCGATGCTGCCGCGCCCGCCGAAGCCCGAGGCGGAGGGGGAGCTCTCGCCCGAGGAGGCGCTGATCCGCCAGCTCGAGGAATATAGGCAGTTCAAGGAGATTTCCGGGCGGCTGCAGGAGCTCGAAAAGCAGGCGAAGGCGCTGATGACGAAGCTCCCGGAGGAGTACCCGCTGCCGCCGCCGACGATCGAGATCACCGGGCTCACGCTCGACAGGCTCCACCGCGCGTTTCTGCGCGTGCTCGAGCGCGCGGAGGCGATGGAGGCGTCCGACCGCCTCGCCAGCCGCGAGATACGCCGCGACAGCTTCACCGTCTCCGGCTGCATGGCGCGCATCCAGAGGAAGCTCAACCGCGGCGCGTTCCGGTTCTCGGAGTTGTTCGACGGGCGGATGGCGCGGCCCGAGCTGATCGCGATGTTCATGGCGCTGTTGGAGCTGGTGAAGCTCGGGCGCGTGTCGGTCGAGCAGAGGGGCGCGTACGAGGAGATTTTTCTGTCGGAGCGCACGCCGTGAGCGGGTTTTTCTGGAACCGCCGGGGGCCCGCGCGCGTCCAATAGGCATCGGATCGGTCCGAAGGGAGATGAGAAGGATGAAGCGGTGGTTTTCGGTTCTCGTTGCGGCGGCGCTTCTTATGAGCGCTCTTGCCGCGGCTCCCGCGCTCGCGGCGAGCTATGTTTCCGCGGAGACGCCGCTCGGGAGCTCGAGCGCGCGCATTTCCAACATCCGGCTGGCGGCGGACGCGATCAACGGCTGTTTCGTGCCCTACGGCGGGAGCTTTTCGTTCAACGACGTCGTCGGCGCGAGGACGGCGAAGCGCGGCTATCAGTCGGCGGTCAACGGCCGCGGCGTGAAGGTCGTGGGCGGCGGCGTCGCGCAGGTCGCGAGCACGCTGTACATCGCGCTTGAGGAGCTGGGCGGCATCTCCTACGACGAGCGAAAGACCTACGGAAGCCGCTACAACCAGTCCTACGTCGACGACCCGGCGGACGCGATTCTGGTCGACGAGGAGTCCGGAATCGACTTCCGGTTCACGAACCATTTCGACGACATGACGATCGAGGCGTATACCTCCGGCGACTCGCTGTACGTGACCTTGAACTTCGACGCGTACGAGAGCGACGCGGCGTCGGGCGAGCTCGTCGGGAGCGCCGAAATCTACGTCCACGGCACGAAGGCGCTCTTCGGCAACGTGAGCCTCGCGGCGCAGGCGGTCAACGGGACGCTGCTCGAAAACGGCGACATGTTCTCGTTCAACGACATCGTCGGCGCGCGCACGAAGGCGCGGGGCTACGCGACGGCGGTCAACGGCCGCGGCGCGAAGGTCACGGGCGGCGGCGTCGCGCAGGTCGCGAGCGCGGTCTGGCTGGTCGTGAAGGATATGGACGACGTGTCGTTCGTCGAAAAGTCCACCTACGGAAGCCGCTACAGCCAAGACTACGTCGGGAGCGCGTCCGACGCGATATTGGTCGACTACGACGCCGGCACCGACTTCTCGTTCCGCTATACCGGCGAGGGCGCGATCGCGATCTACGCGTTCCTGAACGGCGACACGCTCGTCTGCGAGGTCTATCGGGAGGGCGGCGGGTCCGGGCACTGGGACTATGAGGAAGAGGAGTCCGAGGGCTGGTGGTGGTGAACCCACAAAAAAAGCGTCCGCGTCGCGGGCGCTTTTTTTGCGGGTTGATCAATACGCGTTCCCCAATTCAAACGCGCGGCGGTTGAGCTCCAGAAACCGCGCGGGAACCTGTTTTTCGAGCGCGTCGCTCCAGGCGGAGGCGGGGATGCGCATCCGGGCGGCCAGCGCGCCCATCAGCACCATGTTGACCGCCTTCGGGCTTCCGGCGTCTTTGGCGAGCTTCATGGCGTCGATCGCGACGACGTCCGCCCGCGCGCCGAGCTTTCCGACGACGTCCTCGGGGTAGGCCATCCGGCCCGTGATGACCGGCATCGGCGGCGTACCCCGGGTGTTGACGATCAGGAGGCCCGACGGTTTCAGCCTCGCGATGTAGCGCGCGGCCTCGAGCGGCTCGAACGCGAGCATGTAGTCCGCCCCGCCGAGGTCGACGATCGGCGCGTGCACCTCGTCCCCGAAGCGCACGTAGGTCACGACGCTGCCGCCGCGCTGCGACATGCCGTGCACCTCGCTGACCTTGACGTCGTAGTCGAGCGACAGAAGCGCCGCGCCGAGCACCTTCGACGCGAGCAGCGTCCCCTGTCCGCCGACGCCGACGATCATCACGGACGCGGTATTCATTGGTCCACCTCCCCGATCGCGCAAAAACCGCAGGTCTGTATGCACAGCCCGCAGCCGACGCACTGCGCCTCGTCGACGGCGGCCCTCTTGCCCGCAAAGCGCAGAGCCGGGCAGCCGAGCTTCATGCACGCGGCGCAGCCCCGGCACTTCTCCGGGTCGATCCTGACCGGCGGCTTATGCGGCACGCACTTCAGGAGCGCGCACGGCCGCCGCGACACGATGACCGACGGCTCGTCCCTCTGAAGCTCCTCCTTGAGCGTCCTCTCCATCAGTTGCATGTCGTGCGGGTCGACGACGCGCACGCTTCGGATGCCCGACGCCTCGCACAGCTTCTCGATGGAAATCGCGGGCGACGGCTCGTTCTTCAGCGTCAGCCCGGTCGTCGGGTTCTGCTGGTGGCCGGTCATGCCGGTGATCGCGTTGTCGAGCACGATAAGCGTCGAGACGCCGCGGTTGTACGCGATGTCGATCAGCCCCGTGATGCCCGAGTGGATGAACGTCGAGTCGCCGATGACGCCGACGGTCCTCTTCGCCGTGTCCGGCCGGACCTTCGTGAAGCCGTGCAGCATCGACACCGACGCGCCCATGCACACGACCGAATCGATCGCGTTCAGCGGCGCGGCGGAGCCGAGCGTGTAGCAGCCGATGTCGCCGAGCACGGTCAGTTTGAGCTTCGACAGCACGCGGAACAGCCCCCGGTGCGGGCAGCCCGCGCACATGACCGGCGGGCGCGGCGGGATCGGCTCGCCGAACGCCTTCGCCTCCGGGACGGGCTCGCCGAGCGCTTTTTGGATTTTGACCGGCGACAGCTCGCCGAGCAGCCCGAACAGGTCCTTGCCGCCCGCGACCGGCACCCCGGCGGCGCGGAGCTCCGCCTCGATGAACGGGTCGAGCTCCTCGACGACGATCAGCCGGCCGACCTTCCCGGAAAACGCCCGGATGCGCTCGACCGGCAGCGGGTGGACGATGCCGATCTTGAACACGCTCGCATTTGGGAACGCCTCGCGCACGTACTCGTAGCAGGCGCCGGAGGTCACGAAGCCGATCTCGCGGCCGCGGAGCTCCCCGCGGTTCAGTTCGGAGGATTCCGAATATTCCCCGAGCGCGGCGGTGCGCTTTTCGACCGCCTCGTGGCGTCGGACGGCGTTCGACGGGGACATCACGTATTTTTCCGGGTTCTTCTCGTAGGGCTTCAGCTCGACCTCCTCGCGGAGGGACGGCTCGACGAGGCTCTGCGCGTGCGCGATGCGCGTCGCCGTGCGCAGAATCACCGGCGTGTCGAACCGCTCCGACAGCTCGAACGCGAGCTTCGCAAAGTGCAGGCATTCCGAGGAATCGGAGGGCTCCAGCATCGGCAGCTTCGCGGCCCTGGCGTAGTGGCGCGAGTCCTGCTCGTTCTGCGAGGAGTGCATCGCCGGGTCGTCCGCGACGGCGATGACGAGCCCGCCGTTGACGCCGGTGTAGGACGCCGTGAACAGCGGGTCGGCCGCGACGTTCAGCCCGACGTGCTTCATCGCCGCGAAGCTGCGGGCGCCCGCGAGGCTCGCGCCGAGGGCCGCCTCGAGCGCCACCTTCTCGTTCGGCGCCCATTCCGCGTAGATTTCCGCGTAGTCGGCCGCGCGCTCGGTGATTTCGGTCGAGGGCGTGCCGGGATAGGAGGAGACAAAGCGGCATCCCGCCTCGTACAGGCCGCGGGCCACCGCCCAGTTTCCGAGCAGCAGTTCCTTCATTTCGCAGGTTCTCCTTGTCTGTTGCCTCCGCCGCGCGATGCATCGCGCACGGAGTTTATATAGAATAGCATGAATTTTTAAAGGTTGCAACGGGCGGGCCGTAAAATCCCGCGCGGCCAAAATGCGGGCGCGGGGAACGGATTATTATGCAAGATACCGCCGGAATTGGCGGCGCTTGCCGCATAATTATTCAACTTTCGCGCATGAAGCGCCCGGATCGTGAAAAAAATGGAATTCGAGGGAATGAAATCCTTCAAATCCGATGTTAAATGATATGAATGCCGTGCGATTTTCTGGAAATGGACTTGACTTCTGTTAATTCGGGAGGGTAGAATACCAATATTATAACACGCGATGTAGGGGTAAAAAAGTGAGGTATCCGGTTCGATGCTGAAATACGCGGTAAAGAGGGTTCTGCTCGCGATTCTGACGGTGCTGATCATCGCGGCGATCACGTTCTTTGCGATGAACGCGATTCCCGGCGGCCCGTTCGACTCCGAGAAGGCGACCGACCCGACGACGAAGGCGACGCTCGAAAAGCGGTTCAACCTCAACGAGCCGATCGGGGAGCAGTTCGTTCTCTACATTCGCAACGCCCTGCGGGGCGATTTCGGCATATCGCTCAAGACCGGGCGGGACATCACGACGACGATCATGGAGTCCTTCGGAATCTCCGCGACGCTGGGCGGAAGCGCCATCGCGCTGGCGATACTGTTCGGGTTGGGCTTCGGCTGCCTCGCCGCGCTCAAAAGGAACAGAATCGCCGACCGGCTGATCATCTTCTTCACGACGCTGTTCGTCGCGGTGCCGCCCTTCATCCTCGCGACGCTCCTTTTGCTGGTCTTCTGCCTGAAGCTCGGGTGGTTCGACGTCTGGGCCGCGGGCGGCGCGAGCTACGCGCTGCCGATCATATCGCTGGCGATGTACCCGATGAGCTACATCACGCGCCTCACGAAGTCCAGCATGCTCGAGGTGCTCGGACAGGACTACATCCGCACCGCGCGGGCGAAGGGCGTCAACGAGGCGAAGGTCATCGCAAAGCACGCGCTCCGGAACGCGCTGATCCCGGTGATCAACTACGTGGGCCCCATGACCGCCTACACGCTGACCGGCTCGATGGTCGTCGAGACGGTGTTCACGATCGGCGGGCTCGGCGCGAAGTTCGTCACCGGCATCAACAACCGCGACTACCCGATGATCATGGCCACGACGATCTTCCTGGCGGTCCTGATGGTCGTGATGACGCTTCTGAGCGACCTGCTCTACAAGGTCGTCGACCCGAAGATCGATTTTTCGTAGGAAGGGAGGGCCAACATGTATTCCGCAGACAAGATTCCGAAAAAGCGTCTCCTGAGCATGCAGCTCGACCTTTCGAAGTTCGAGCCCGCGACCGCCGACGAGAAGGCGCAGCACGAGCAGATGCGCCCGTCGACGACGTTTTTCCGCGACGGCATGCGAAAGCTGTTCAAAAACCCGCTGGCGGTTCTGAGCCTGTGCATATTGCTCGCGCTGATCGCGGTCATCGTGCTCGCGCCGGTCGTCGTGCCCTACGGCTATTCCGAGATGATCACCGTCAACGGAAAGCGCGACAAGGACGCCCGCAACATGGGCCCGTTCCAGTACTCGAAGCTCGAACAGGACGCGATCGAAGAGGGGCAGACGATCTTCCCGCACATCTTCGGGACGGACGAGCTGAGCCGCGACTACTTCGTGCGCGTCGTCTACGGCGCCCGCGTATCTCTCCTGATCGGCCTGTTCGCGAGCCTCATCGTGCTCGTGATCGGCCTGGTCTACGGCTCGGTCTCCGGCTACGTCGGCGGCAAGGTCGACATGGTGATGATGCGCTTCGTCGACATCATCTACTCGCTGCCGGACACGCTGATGGTGATACTGCTCTCGGTCGTGCTCGATCAGGTGCTCGGGCTCGCGCTCAAGGGCACGGCGCTGGCGAAGGTCGGCAGCAACATGATCTCGCTGTTCGTCGTGTTCGCGCTCTTGTACTGGGTGGGCATGGCGCGGCTCGTGCGCGGCCAGATCCTCTCGATCAAGAACAACGAGTACGTGCTCGCGGCGCGCGCGCTCGGCGCGAAGCCCGGCCGCATCATCAAAAAGCACATT
>JAAYZL010000484.1 GCA_012514855.1 Clostridiales bacterium | reverse complement strand
TTCAACAGCAGCAGCAGGCGGCGGTTGAGCGGGGGGAGTATGGTCAGCGTGGCGCTGACGACGACCAGCGCGATGACCGCCACCTCCGCGCCGGAGAGCCGCATCGAGGCGACGCCGATCAGGTCGCCCGCGAGCACCCCGAAGACGTTCGCGGACAGGCCGACGCCGAATACCCCCGCGGGATTGCCGGTGTAGTCGAGCATCTCGCCGAGGATGCTCCACCAGAACAGGTCGAAGATGCCGCAGGCGCCCAGAAGAAGCGTGTCGACGATCAGGTAGTCGACCGCGCCCCTGCCAAGCAGCATGAAGCCGACGAAGGCGCCCATCATCATCGCCATGCCGACGTAGAGAAATGCGGAGCGGCTGATTCTGCGGGGAAGGCTGCGCATCACCGCAAGCGCGGCGATATACGGCACGGCCCAATACCACTTCGAAAGCGCGAGGTGCTCAAAGGCCGGGTTGACGACCTGGTACATCAGCCCGGAATTGACCGTGATGACGGAGACGAACAGGAACAGCACGCCCAGCGCCCCGCCGATCCCGCCGGGCACATGGACGCGGGGCTTTTCGCCGGGGGAACTGTCCCCCGAGTCCGGCAGCAGCCAGATGGCCGCCATGCCGACCGGCATGCACGCCATCGCCGCAAGCAGCCCGACGCCGGGCGCGGTCCTCGCGGCGACCACATTGACAAGGATCATCAGCAGGTTCGAGCAGATCAGCGCGTCGGCGCAGGTTCTGATGCGCTCGTTTTTCGGCGTAAATTCCTTGAGGAGGGCGCCCCAGGACGCCACCGAGCAGCCGCTGGCAAGGCCGGAGACGATCAGCCCGATCAGCCACAGCGCGGTGGGCGCGAAGAAGAACGGAACCGTCGCGGGGATGCAGATGCCCATTCCGACGACCAGCGCGCGCTTCGCGGCCCGCGGCGTCTTGACGAACAGTCCGCATAAGAGAAGCCCCGCGAAATGCGCGGCGATCGCGGATACGACGTAGGCGGACGCGTCGAGCCGCCGCTCCCCGAGCACGCCGTAGAGCACCCTTCCCTCAAACAGGAAGGCCATCAGATAGGCAAAGAGGAAGGAGAAGCCGAGCACGGACAGCATGCGCCCGTGTGCCGCTTTGATCTTCTTCACCGCCCCGGCCTCCCTTCGCCGCACTGTCCTTCGTCCTTCGCAGGGAAATCCATTTTGTTGATTGATTATAGCACTCGGCGGCGGCGATGACAACGGGAAGTTCGCCGGGTGCGGCGGCTTTTTGTTGCCTGTAAAATGGGCCGGACCGACGGACGCAGAAAGTATCGAGAGGAGGAAATGCTTGACATTTCAACCGGACGATCTATACTGTACCTGT
Organism: Clostridiales bacterium; assembly: GCA_012514855.1. The sequence continues at coordinate 2,258 of JAAYZL010000484.1, read as the reverse complement.
GGCTTGGAATCTGCAAAAAAACATAGCATGTGACGAGGTGAATTTGAGGGAGGAAAATCAAGATGAAGCGATTGTCATCAGCCCTGCTTGCCATGCTGTTTCTTCTGACCGCCTCTTCTGCCGCCGCGGAAGAGACATCCCCTCTCCCCGACGCGCTGCTTGAGTGGACGGCATCCTTGATGAATGAGTTTCTTGCCTCCGACCCGACGGCGCTGAAGCCGGTCGTTCCCGTTTCAGGTTGGCCCGTATACTGCGGCGGGGATTGGACATGCCAGTACCCGACCGACTGGTCCGTCCTCAGCGGCGACATGGTTTCCTTTCTCGTCTGCGACGCGCGGAGATTGGCCTGCTACGATTATGTTCAAACGCAGTGGTTTTCGCAGGCGTGCACGCACGATCAGCTAGCGCTCTTTGTCCTGAACCGCATCACGGGGGGCGCTGCGTTCTCCCTTGTGAATACCTGTCAGAAAAACATGTTTCCGCAGCTTATGCTCCCCGCCCCCAGCGGCATTGCGCAGCTGTATTTCATCCGCTGGCAACACCCGCAGGCAGGCATGATGTTCGCACTCGTCAATGTTCAGATTCTGGCTTACTATGAGGGGTACCCGATGGGGTCGACCCACGCCTCCTGGTCTGTGTATTCCGCCCCCGAAGGCGAATTCCTCGACACATGGCAAAGCGTCTTCGCCCCGATGATCTATTCCGCGACATACACAATTCCACGGGAGGGCGCCGCCGAAGACATGGACAGCGACGGAGACGGGTATCCCGACTATCTGGACGCGTATCCGACCGACCCGTTCCGGCACTGATCGCCGCGCGGGCGGCGGCCGATGGCGGCGCCGGCGGTTCAACCGCGGCAGCGGAGGACGGCGCTCTTAAATCCCTTCCCCTGCCCGACCGGTTCAGGGCTTTTTGCCGCTCTTTTTTGCCGTGTAGGTCTTTGAGAACGCGGAGGTATTGCCCGAAGCGTCCGGAAAAGTCGGCATCTTGCCGGACACCGTGTTCCCCGCGAAGCAGCAGTCCCGGATTCCCGGGTTGGTGATGCGCATGCCGATGTCCCCGCCCAGGATCAGGTTGCCCTCGGCGGACGTCCGGCCGCCCACGATGGCGTGGCGCTGTCCCGTGTCGACGTCTATGCCCGCGCCGTTTGGCAGAGGGCCCTTGCCGCTATGACGATGCCGCAGACGCCGTTGCCGCTGGCGAGATTGCCTTGGCCGGGGGGCCTGTCCCGACGGAGCGGTTCCCGCCGATCTGGTCCCAGTCCCCCTCGGCCCGAATCTCGTTTCGCGGAAAGTTCAGTATTTGCAGGCCCATGATCCTGCAATGCGAGGCACGGAACCGGATGCCGTCACCCTCCGTAAGCCCGCCGCTGTCCAGGATCACGCCGGCGTTGCTGGCGTCCAGCGCGGTGAAATTGGACAGTATAGCCGGCAGCGGGGAAGCCAGGCGGATCGTAGCCGGATTCTTGGGATCGAACACCTGCGCGTCGAAGGTGGCGGTGGTGTTGACCTGAAGGCGCTCCAGGCAGTCCCGCAGCGTGCCGGGGCCTCTGTCCGAAGCGCTGGATATGACATGGGAATGCGCTTCTTCGGGCGCCTCATGGGGTTCCGGCGGCGCGAACGGCGCGGTGGCCACATCTTCATTCAAGAGCAGCGGCAGCGCCGCCCCTTTGCCGGGTGCCGCATCACCAAGTCCATCTCCCGCTTGCGCGCAATACCGTGACTCTTTTGGAAACAACCCGCGAGCTGAAAGAGCCCGGCCTACGAAGACAAAAGGCTGGTGTTTCGGTGGACGGAACGATGTCCGAATATCAGGTCAAGTCGGCCGATAGAAGGAACTAAATGAGTAATTGTTGCGTCTTATTATCATCTGGTAAAGAAATCCAGCAAGGAAAGAGGGGAGTAAAGAATGAAGCGAATGGTCTGCGTCCTGATGGCAATGTGTCTGCTCACAATGTCCATACCTGCGCTTGCGATTTCAAGAGGCGATTTGTTGATAGTTACAAATTGCGAATCATGGGTCTCGTTGCGCAGTGACGCGAGTACGAGCGCGAAGCGATTGAAAAAGCTACCGAAAGGCACATATGTAAATTACGTTGGAAGCAGCGGAAACGGGTTTTATCGCGTGCTACATGCCGGGACATACGGCTATGTGCTGCGAGAGTATCTGGAGACACCGAGTTATGCCATGCGTGTATCAAACTGCGAGGAATTCGTTTCACTTCGCGCGGCTCCCAAAACGAGTGCTGCGCGAAT
>JAAYZL010000483.1 GCA_012514855.1 Clostridiales bacterium | reverse complement strand
CTGCAAGGAAGCGCGGACATGCCGCGCTCCTCGGCGACGTACATGCCGCCGCCTGCGGATTGAAAATGAAGGGGTTTCGACCCCTTCATTCATCCCCAAGGGAGGAGCGGTGTTTGTTGATGGTCTGGGGCAATACCGCACAAATCGTGCGGTATTGCCTTGGGAGCTGCTCGAAAAGGGCGGGTTCTACGCAAACCTCTACAGCGGCCAGTTCTCCGTCGAGGAATAAAACAAGCGCCTCCTGTGCGGGGGCGCTTGCGCGGTTCGTCGTTACTCAACCATCGTCAGCACAATCGGCGTGGCTGCGGCGAAGGCGGTGTCCTCGTCCCATTCGCCTTCCGATTCGACCAGGATACGAACCGTCAGGCGATCCGGCAGTATGCCCGTTCCCTCGAAGTCGGCGGCGATGGTGCGCGTGTCGACGGCTCTGAATTCGCTTGACCGCAGCACATTTCCCAGCGCGTCCCGCACGTCGAGCGTGTACCAACTGTCCTCATCCAGGGGTGTGAACACGTCAGCCTCCGCGGTCGCGGTGACATTGGCATGGACGGCGGACGCGTCCGCCTCCACGCGAACCCTGACGCCGTTGTAGGTGCCCTCGCCCGCGAAACGGCGCGTCTGCGCGTCGGTGCACGGAACCATCGCGGTCAGGGCCCCCGCTTCCTGCCTTTCGGAAAGCACATAGCAGTCCTTGCCGTCGAAGTAGGTCCAGCTCACGCCCTGCCACAGGGGAATCCGGATGTTCAGGCTCTCGCGGTTCTGCGCCCCTTCGGGCAGCGGGCTTTCGTATTCGCGGAGCATGTACTGCCCGCCCTCCGGCGCGGATTCCTGCATCTCCTGCGTCGGCGGCAGGTCGATGCCGTCGTCCGTCTCGGTGTGGTCGCTGGGATAGACGCAGTAGCGCACGATGCCGTAGGTTGTACCGCTCTTTATGGCCGCGTTGAATTCGTTCAGGATCGATTGCCCTTCCCCGTCCTGCGACACGATGAATGGGGGTGCGTCCAGCTTGGTCATCTGCGAAAGCTGCTCCTCGCCGGGGTCGAATCGCTCCGTGCGGGTGCCATTCTCGATGGAATAGGCGACGAGCAGCGATTGGCCGTCGTAGTAGGCATTGCGGATGGCCGCCACGGTGGTTCCCAGCTCGCCGCTTTCCACCGTCGCCGGCGATTCGGTCACTAGCGTCGCCTTGGGAGCAATCTCCGCGAGCCGCTTGTCGTGCTCCCCAAAGAACTCGAACAAATTGAGGCTTGCCGCCAATGCCATGCCCGCCAGCGTCAACAGGGCTATGACTGCCAGCACCATGCTGACCGTAATCTTTTTCCTCACAACCGTTTCCTCCTGCTGATTGATTCTTTGTCGGATGCGCTCCCTGCGTCCGGCAGAGGCGTCGAGGGCGGAGAGCCGGCTGTCCATTGCGCTGCGGATGTCCTTATCGTCAATCCTCATGATCGCACACCTCCAATTCCTTTCGCAGTAGTTTCCGGGCCTTCTCCAGCCGGTTGTAGACCGTCGCCCTCGACACGCCGAGCGCCTTCGCCGTTTCTTCCCCGGAAAGCTGTTGGTACCAGTGAAGGAGCACAGCTTCCCGTATCTTGGGCTTCAAGGCCATGACGGCGCGCGTCAGGGTGTCATCCTTCGGGGTGAAAGGTTCCGCGCCCTCCGGCAGATTCTCCAGCGCGGCGGCCCGGTCGACGTGCCGGAACCAGGCGCTGCGCCGCATGTCCTTGCAGGTGTTGATGGCAATGCGCATCAGCCATGTCCTTTCCTCCGACGCTCCGCGAAAACGGCCGAACCCTTTCCAGGCCTTCAGAAAGGTCTCCTGTACCGCATCCTCGGCAAGGGCGACGTCGCCAAGATAGGCATAGCAGGTGCGCAGCAGACTGCGCTCCCAGCGGTTCATCGCATCTTCCAGCCACAGTTCACGCTCCATGCTTTCCATCAGGCATCTCCTTTCGCTGATTAGACGAGACAGGAGGGGAAACTGTCCAGTTTTTTGGCGTTTGTCCTTTATTATATCATGCGGCGGCGATGATGGAGTTGAGGTGCGGTTCGCCCGCGGCATAAAAAAACGCCCGCGAAGGCGCTTCACTTTTATTCAAGATGTGCATCCCTGTAGATTCGCTTCTCCCTTTTGCAATAGAGCTCGTACCGCCTGTCGTAAACCGCCCCCTTCGCCGGGTCGGGGGCGAACCTCTTGTCCACGCGCACGCCGATCCGCTGCGCCGCCGCGACGTCCGGGAAGATTCCCGCGGCCAATCCCGCGAGCATCGCGGCGCCGACGCAGCCCGCCTCGTGCGTGAACAGGCTCTCGACAACCCGCCCGGTCGCGTCCGTGAGCATCTGCAGCCACTCCCGGCTCTTCGCGCCGCCGCCGAACACGCGCAGCGTTTCAATGTGCGCGCCGGCGGTCTTCTCCGCGGCCTCGAGGTTCTGCCTGAGCGTCAGGCCGACAGCTTCGAGCACCGCGTGCGCCATGCCGTCCGCGGTGGCGTTCAGGGTCAGAGCGTAGAACCCGCCGGAGCAGTTCCCCCAGCGGAAGGGCGTCCCCATGCCCGACAGGTGCGGGAAGAACATCGGCGATTCGGCGGTCGGATTGTGCCGGCCCGCCATCCCGGTCACATACGAATAGGGCTGCTCCGGATAGTACAGGTCGCGGTACCACTTGAGGCACCCCGCGCCGACGTTGACGCAGCCCTCGAGCCAGTAGCCGTCGCCGAACAGGTCGGAAAAGCAGGGCAGATACTGCTCCCGGTCGCAGACGACCCTTTCCGAGCGGATCATCACCGCCATGCAGGTGCCCATCGAAACCGTCGCGATCCCGTCCGCGATGCCCGCGCCGAGCGCGCCGCACTTCTGATCCTGCGCGCCGACCGCGACCGGGATTTCCAGATGCTCCAAAATTGCGCGCCTCTCCATCGCCGCCCACCTCCGCTTCCTCGATTAAAGCGCGGTTTGGCGGAAATTGGAAGGTTAATATTGTCGTAATTTGACTTAAAATTGTCCATTGCATCTTCGGCGCTTCTGTGCCAGAATGGAGGCAGCATCAGACGGGAGTGGACAGCATGAACAGTGGAAAATTCAGGGTCGCGATCATAAGCGCCGGCATGATCGCCAACGCCGCGCACATCCCCGCCTACCGGAACATGTTAGACGAGTGCGAGGTCGTCGCCGTGTGCGACATCAACGAGGAGGCGGCGCGGCAGACGGCGGCGCGCCACGGCATTCCGGGCGTCTACGCGGACGCGGAGGAGATGCTTTTGCGCGAAAAGCCCGACCTCGTCAGCATCTGCACGTCGAACGCGGCGCATCTTCCGATGGCGAAGCTCGCGCTCGAATGCGGCGCGAACGTCCTCTGCGAAAAGCCGCTCGGCACGAGCTATCCGGACGCGCTCGAGGCGTTCGAAACCGCGCGGCGGATGGACAAAATCCTTGTAGCGTGCCAGTCGGCCAGGTTCACGCCGGAGCACCTCGACGCGCGCTCGCTCGCGGTGGACGGCGCGCTCGGCGACGTCTATTTCGCCGAGATCAACCGCGTCCGGCGCAGGGGCGTGCCGACCTGGGGGAACTTCCATAGGAAGGACATCAACCTCGGCGGCGCGTTCTGCGACATCGGCGTGCACGTGCTCGACGCGGCCGTGTGGATCATGGGAAACCCGAAGATTCAGTCCGTGACCGGCGCGTCCGGAAACCGGCTGACGAAAAAGGGCGAATGCCTCGTCACGAGCCTCGCCGAGGCCGGCGCGCCGCTCGGCCGGTTCGGGGCGAAGTGCGCGTACAAACCGGACGAGTTCGAGACCGAGGAGTTCGCCGCCGGCTCGATCCGCTTCGAGAACGGGGCGCTTCTGAACTTCAAGGTCGCCTGGGCGCTGAACCTGCCGAACAGCGCGTCGATGAGCATCGTCGGCGACCGCGCGGGACTGCTTCTCCCCGAGTTCAAGCTGATCACGGCGATGGGAAAATATCAGGCCGACGTCGAGCCGCGCCGATTCAACGAGGAGCGCCCCTACCGCGACAAGCCGTTCAACGGCCACTGGCAGTTGATCGAGAACGTCGTCAACCACCTCCGCGGGCGCGAGGAGCTCGTCATCAAGCCCGAGGAGACGCTCAACGTCACCGCCGCCATCGACGCGTTCTACCGCTCGGCGGAGCTGAAGCGCGAGGTGACGTTTGCGGAAATCGAGGCGCGGCCGTGAACGGGAAGCTCAGGGCCGTCGTCGTCGGCGCGGCGCACGTGCATATCCTCGAATTGTGCAAGTGCGTGAGCGACTGCGAGGACATGGAGCTCGCCGCCGTCGCGGACGCGGAGCCGGTCGACCCGTCGGATTTGGAGGGCACGAAGCCGTACAGCCGACGGTGGAACCTCGACTACGTGCGGCGCTACGGCGCAGCGGTCTACGGCGATTACCGGCGGATGCTGGACGAAGTGAGGCCCGACCTCGCGTTCATCGCGACCGAGAACGCGAAGCATCCGGACGTGTTTTCCGAGGTCGCTAAGCGCGGCATCGCCTCCAGCATCGAAAAGCCGCTCGCGCGCGACTATCAGGAGGCGCTTGCAATCGCCAGGATCGCGCAAGAGACCGGCGCGGAGGTATTCGTCAACTGGCCGATCGCGTGGCGGCCGTGGCTGTACCAGATGAAGGGCGCGCTCGATTCCGGCCGGATGGGGAGCCTCGTCAAGATCCGCCACCTCGCCGGGCAGACGGGTCCGGTCGGTCCGGGCGCCGTGCACCGGGGCAGCGGCGACACGCGCGCGGAGGACATGACCCCCGAGGAAAAGGCGAAGATGTGGTGGTACCGCGCGCACTGCGGCGGCGGCGCGTTTCTCGACATGTGCTGCTACGGAAGCATGGCGAGCGTGTGGTTTGCCGGGGACATGTGCCGCTCGGTCGCCGCGATGGCCGGCAATTTCGCGCACGACTTTGCGGACGTCGAGGACAACGGCGCGCTGCTCCTGCGGTTTCCCTCGAGCGTCGCCGTCGTCGAGGGCACGTGGACGACGCCCGCCGCGGCGCTGCCCGCGGGACCGGAGATCTACTGCACGGAAGGCGCCATACTGTGCGAGCGGCGCGACGGCGGCGTCCGGGTCAAGCTGGTCGGGATTTTGGGCGACGTCGAGTACCTCGACCCGCCGGAGAACGACCCCGCGCTCTCGAACATGGCGTGCGCGTTCGCCGCGCACCGGCTTAATGGGCGCGAGATGCCCCCAATTGTCCGGCTCTCGGAGAACCTGAAGGCGATGGCCGTGCTCGACGCGGGGCTGCGCGCGGCGAAGAGCGGCAAGTTTGAGCCCGTCGACGCGGCCGCGTGGGGGGTCTAAAGGTGGCGGACGCGGTCATCGCCAACATCCAGCGGAGCTCCGTCCACGACGGGCCGGGCTTCCGCACGACCGTGTTCTTCAAGGGCTGCCAGATGCGCTGCCCGTGGTGCCACAACCCGGAGACGATCGCGTTCGAGCCGGAAATCCTCCATTATCCGGAGAAGTGCATCGGCTGCGGGCAATGCGATAAAGGCTGTTTTTCCGGCGCGAGGGTCGTCTGCGGGCGGACGATGTCCGTCGGCGACGTGTTCCGGGAGATCGAATTGGACATGCCGTACTACGGCGCGGACGGCGGCGTGACGCTCTCGGGCGGCGAGCCGCTCTGCCGGCCGGCGTTCGCGCGGGAGTTGCTCGAACGGTGCCGCGAGGCCAATATCGGCGCGGCGATCGAGACGAATCTCGGCGTGCCGTGGGGTGTCGCCGAGCCGGTGCTGAAACTCTGCTCGGTCGCGATGGCGGACCTCAAGCTCTGGGACGAGTCGGAGCACGAGCGCTGGACAGGCGCTTCGAACCGGCTCGTGAAGGAGAATTTGCTGAAAACCGCGGCGCTCGGCATCCCGCTGATCCTGCGCACGCCCGTCGTGCCGGGCGTCAACGCGACCCCGGAGCAGATCGCGCCGATCGCCGAATTCGCCGCGGGACTTCCCAACCTCAAATACTATGAGCTTCTCTCCTACCATCCGCTCGGGCTCTCGAAATCGGCTGCGCTCGGGCGCGAGGCACAGGAATTTGAAAAGCCG
>JAAYZL010000482.1 GCA_012514855.1 Clostridiales bacterium | reverse complement strand
TGCACGCGGCTCAACTGGACCTTTCTGCCGACCTTTCCGTTCATCGTCGCCGTATCCGGTCTCGCGGGGCTGCTGCTGGCGCTGCCGATGGCGCGCGTCACGGGGCGCTACGTCACCATCGTCACGCTCGGCTTCTGCGAGATCGTCAACATCATCATGACCAACTGGGAATCGCTGACGCGCGGCTCGATGGGCATCATGAACATCGCGCGCCCGACGGCGTTCGGGTACCTGTTCAAGAGCAACAAGTCCTATTTCTACTTTGTGCTGTTCTTTGTGGCGCTGGTGTACATACTGATCCAATGGACGATCGACTCGAAGCTCGGCCGCAACCTGAAGGCCATACGCGACGATTCCGTCGCGGCGGCGGCGATGGGCATCCGGCTGTTTCCGCACAAGGTGACCGTCTTCACCATGTCCGCCGCGCTGGCGGGACTCGCCGGCGCCCTCTATTCGCACTACATCGGCTATATCGATCCGTCGAGCTTTACGTCCGCGGAATCGTTCATCTGCATCAGCATCGTCGTGGTCGGCGGCCTGGGCAACATGATCGGAAGCATGATCGGGGCGCTCCTTCTGATGGCGCTTCCCGAATATCTGCGCGATTTTGACAAGTACCGCATGATCGTATACGGCATCGTGCTGGTGCTGATCATGTGGCTGAACCACAGCCTGATCGGCGCGAGGGTGAAGGACGCCGTTTCGAAGAAGTGGCGGAGCTTTGCGGGCTTGTTCTCCACGCGCAAGTCCCTACGGGAGGCGGAGTAGACATGGCTGAAATGCTGGTTGACGTAAAAAACCTCCAAATCGCCTTTGGCGGGCTTCTGGCGGTGGAGAACCTTTCCTTCGCGATGAACAAGGGCGAAATCACGAGCCTGATCGGCCCGAACGGCGCGGGCAAGACGACGGTCATCAACCTGCTGACGGGCTTCTACAAGCCCGATCGGGGCAGCATCGCGCTGGACGGAAAGAGCATCGTCGGGCTCACCTCGGATCAATGCGTGAAGACGGGCATCAGCCGAACATTCCAGAACATCCGCCTGTTTCACAACATGTCCGTGCTGGACAATATACTGATCGGCATGCAGTATATGATTCCCTACGGGTCGTTCCTCTCCCTCTTCCCGAACAGCCGCAAGATACGGGCGGAGCGGGAGGCCCGCAGGGCGGCGATGATGCTGCTCGAAAAGGTGGGTCTGGCGAAATACAGGGACTACAAGGCCACGAACCTGCCCTACGGCATGCAGCGAAAGCTCGAAATCGCGCGCGCGCTGGCGTCGAAGCCGAAGCTCTTGCTGCTCGACGAGCCCGCGGCCGGCATGAATCCGCAGGAGAGCGCGGAATTGAGCGCGTTCATCCGAAGTCTTCTCAACGACGTGGGCGGCATATTGCTGATCGAGCACGACATGAAGGTCGTCATGTGCATATCGGACAAGGTCATCGTCATCAACCACGGCAGCAAGATCAGCGAGGGCACCCCGGCGCAGGTCCAGCACGACGCGAAAGTCGTGGAGGCATATCTGGGAAGAGGAGGGCGAAGACATGCCTGAGAGCTTGCTTGTCGTCAGTAACCTGAAGGTATGCTATGGAAACATACAGGCGCTCAAGGGCGTGTCGTTTCACGTCGACAAGGGCGAGATACTGGCGCTGATCGGCTCGAACGGCGCCGGCAAGAGCACCCTTCTGAACGCCGTCATGGGCGTGAAGGCGGCCGCCGCCGGCGACATACGCTACAAGGACAAGTCGATGATGAAGCTCGCGCCGCTGGACCGCGTCAAGCGGAAGATCATACTCTGCCCGGAGGGCCGGCAGGTCTTCCCGAAGTTCACCGTGCGCGAGAACCTCGAGATGGGCGCGTACACGGTCAAGAGCGCGGAGGCGATGAACGAGGGCTTTGAGCGCGCGTTCAAGCTGTTCCCGGTCTTGAAGGAGCGCGAGAAGCAGCCGGCCGGAACGCTCTCGGGCGGCGAGCAGCAGATGCTGGCGATCGGCCGCGCGATGATGAGCTCGCCGGAGCTTCTGATGATGGACGAGCCCTCGCTCGGCCTCGCGCCGATCATCTCCGAGCAGATATTCGACCTAATCGGCGAAATTCGCTCGCAGGGAACGACCGTGCTGCTGATCGAGCAGAACGCGATGGCGGCGCTCGAGATCGCCGACCGCGCCTATGTGCTGGAGACCGGCAGCATATCGCTCGAGGGCACGGGCAAGGAGCTTCTTGACAACGAGGATGTCATCAAGAGCTATCTGGGAGGCTGAAATGACCGGAGCGGAGAGAATCAGGGCCCTCATGGCGGGCGCCGGCGCGGACCGCGTGGGCGTGGCCGGCTGGGTGCACATGCCCTTCGTCGATCGCAACACGGCGGACATGGTCCGGGCGACCATCCATGTCACCGATTACCTCGGATGGGATTTCGTCAAGATCATGACCACGGGCCACTACATCCCGGAGGCGTACGGCGGCGACATCGCCTATTCGACGGACCCGTTCCGCTGGTACGGCAAGATCCGCCGCTATCCCGTCGAGAATCTGGAGCAACTGCGCTCCATTCCCGTTTTGACGGCGGACAACCCCGTGTTCCGCCGCGAGGTCGCGACCGCAAAGGGCATCGCCGACCACTACGCGGGCAGCCTTCCCGTGCTCGCGACGATCTTCACGCCGCTGACCTGCCTGCAGGAGATGATGAGCCGGGGCACCCATGAAAAGACGACGTATTTCATGCAAAATCACCCGAGGGACGTGCACAGGGCGCTCGAAAAGCTGGTCGAGGCCAACTTGCGCTACCTGGATTCGCTGATCGGCACGGCGCGCATCGACGGCATATTCCTCGCGAGCCAGTACATCAGCGACAAGGTGATCACACCGGACTTGTACGACGAATTCTGCGCGCCCTACGACACGCAGTTGCTCAGGCACATCAGGGGCCGCACGTGGTTCAATCTGCTGCACGTGCATGGCGAGAGCGGTCTGATGTTTGACAAGTGCCTCGACTATGACGTGCAGGGATACAGCTGGGAAAACTGCGCGCCGGGCGTGCCGGAAGCGGAAATCGCGTCGGTCAGGCAGGTGCGCAGGATGACCGACAAGCTTCTGGTGACGGGCCTTGCGCGGCACTATGACTACTACAGCGCGACCAATGACCGCGACGCGCTGAAGGAGCTGTTCCGCCGCCGCCTGCTGACGGTCTTGGAGGAGAGCGGCGACCGGAGGATCGTGTTCGCGCCCGGATGCGCGCTGCCGATGGATGTCGACAGATACGTGTTTACGCTGATGAAGGAGGTCGTCCTGGAGGAAGGGCTCCGCCCGTGATTTGACGTCCGTATCAAAGCGGAAGGTAGCGCCGGGCCAATCCGGGCGCCGCGAGCCCGCCAAGCTCGGATTCGCGCCCGATCGGACGGACGCCCTTCCCGCGCGGCGGAAAACGCGGCGGCGGCCCGACG
>JAAYZL010000481.1 GCA_012514855.1 Clostridiales bacterium | reverse complement strand
GGCGGTCGTAGCGAAGGCGGTCGGTCCGGAAACGCACGCAGCGCACACGGTGATGCGGCACGCTCCAGCGCGGCTCCACGTCAGCGCCGGGCCCCGCAAGCCGCCTTGCTCGGCAAGGCATCCAACCAATAAGCTGAAACCGGAACGGGCTCGGAGACCCCATGTCACTCTCGACCTGGCTTGCCTTCTTTGCCGCCTCCTGGGCCATCTCCTTTTCCCCCGGCCCGGGGGCCATTTCCGCAATGGCCTCGGGCCTGAAATACGGCTTTCGCAGAGGCTATTGGACGACCGTCGGGCTGATTCTCGGCATACTCATTCAGTTCTGCGTCGTGGCGGTCGGTCTGGGAGCGATTCTGGCCACGTCCGAGGTGGCCTTCAATGTCCTGAAATGGCTAGGGGCCGCCTATCTGGTTTATTTGGGTTGGCAGCAGTTCCGCACCGATGCCGCGCCTGTGGCGGTGGAGTCTGCGCCCCCAACCGACTTCCGCATCCACGAGCTCGTGGTGCGCGGTTGTCTGGTGAACATCACCAACCCCAAGGGCACGGTTTTCCTGATGGCGGTGGTGCCGCAGTTCCTGAACCCCGCCGCGCCGCTGGCGCCGCAATATGCCATCATCGCGGCCACGCTTTGTTTTACCGACCTGGTGGCGATGGGCTGCTATACGACCCTCGCCGCCCGTGTACTGCGCCTATTGCGCACACCGCGCAGCATACGCTGGGTGAACCGGACTTTCGGCGCGCTGTTCATTCTCGCCGGCACAGTCCTGGCCACATTCAGCCGCCGCGCATGAACGACTCGCCCAAACTCCACCGGCACTTGTGCCGAGACGACTACACAGTATGAGCATTCCACAAGAAGTCAAAAGACGACGTACCTTTGCCATTATTTCCCACCCCGACGCCGGCAAGACGACGCTGACGGAAAAGCTGCTCCTGTTTGCAGGCGCGATTCAGATCGCGGGTAGCGTGAAGGCCCGCAAAGCGAGCCGTCATGCCGCTTCCGACTGGATGGAGATCGAGAAGCAGCGCGGCATTTCGGTCGCGTCGTCCGTCATGCAGATGGAGTATCGCGACTGCGTCATCAACCTGCTCGACACCCCGGGCCACCAGGACTTCTCCGAAGACACCTATCGTGTGCTGACCGCGGTCGACGCCGCGCTGATGGTGATCGATGCGGCTAACGGTGTGGAGCCCCAAACAGAGCGGCTGCTGGCGGTCTGCCGCGCACGCAACACGCCCATCATCACGTTCATCAACAAGCTGGACCGGGAAGTCCGCGAACCGCTGGACCTGATCTCGGAGATTGAATCCCATCTGGGCATGGACGCCATTCCGTTCTCGTGGCCTGTGGGCATGGCGCGCCGCTTCGGAGGCGTGTTCAACATCCGCGATAACCGCATGCGTGTGTTCCGTCCCGGCCAGGAGCGCCGCCAGGATGACGACGAATTCATCGAAGGTCTGGACAATCCGGAATCCGCACAACGTTTCGGCGAAGCCTATGCGAAGGCGCGTGAAGAAATCGAGCTGATCAGCGAAGCGTCCCTGCCGTTCGACCACGACGCCTTTCTTTCCGGTAAGCAGACCCCCGTC
>JAAYZL010000480.1 GCA_012514855.1 Clostridiales bacterium | reverse complement strand
TCGGGATCGTCAGCGCGACCGCCGTCGCGAAGCCGCCGATGCCGGGGATCTGCCACTCGAGCACCCACAGAAGCGCGATCTGCGCGGCCATTGCGCCGATGGTGATCGCGAAGTTGATGCCCATCCCCGCGACGATCGGTATGATCAGCGACAGCACAATGAACATGTTGCGCGAGAGACGGCTGAAAAGCTCCGCCGCGACGTAGGAAAGCTTTATCTTCGCAAGCAGCATGCCGGCGACGCACAGCGCGATGAACATCACCATGACCGCGTTTTTGCGCATCCAGCTTCCGATGTCGAACTTACGCACGCGAACCACCTCCCGCCTTGGTGAGCGCATAGAGTATGATTCCGTTGGAGATCAGTATGCGCATGGTTTCCGAAATGGTCGACTGCGGCACCAGCACGTTCGCGACCGGCATGCCCAGCGTCAGGACGCCCTGGAACAGGAACGACCCGATGATCACGTGGCTGATCTTGGCGCGCGAGACCGACGCGCCGCCGATGAGGATCGCGGATGCGGCGATGAAGCCCATCTGACGGGGCGCGGTGTACAGCTGCATGAAGCCGTAGCTCTGGCTGTAGACGATGATGCCGACCGCGCCGAGGATCGTCGAGAGCGTCGTTCCGATGACGCGCATGCGGTTGACCGAGATGCCGGTCGCCTCCGCAAAGCGCGGGTTGTTGCCGACCGCCTGCATCGCCGTTCCGGTCTTGGAGCGCGAGAACATCCACATCAGGAAGCAGCACAGCGCCATGAACAGCAGAAGCCCGGTCGGCACCGTGAAGCTGCCGATCTTGAACTCCAGGAAGTCGTTGAGGATGTGCTTGTACGCGTCGTCGAGCCGGAGCGTCACGCGCAGCCCCGTGCCGAGCGGCCAGCGCAGCTTCGGGGAGTTGAACGGCAGCAGCATCCACGCCATGCACATCAGGTACACCACCGAGAAGCCGACGTAGGTCGTCACCTGCATCTCGTTGCCCTTCAGCCGGTTCAACAGGTGGCCGTAGCCGAAGCCGATGACCGCGGCGATCGCGCAGCCGGTCGAGATCGCGAACAGGAAGCCCCAGAAGCCGTGGAAGCCGAACTCGATGCACATCAGCCCGCCGAGGAGTCCGCCGATGATGCCCAGCGGCAACCCCAGGTTCAGGCTGATGCCGCACTGTATGCCCGGCAGCATCGCGAGCACGAGTATGCTGTTCATCGCCATGCGGACGATGGCGTTCGACAAAAGCACCGTCAGCGACAGGTCGTAGACGACCGCGAGCACGCACATCAGCATGAAGAACACCGTGATGATGAGCCGCGGCAGCCCCAGCGATTTGAACAGCGGCTTTCCGAAGAACACCAGCAGCGCCACGAGGATCAGCGACACGCCGACGGTGACCATGTCGTCCCCGAAGCGCGTGATCCACGTCGTGAACCCGGACTGGCCGAAGCCCGAGAGCCGGTCGTACTGGCTCTCAAAGCTGTCGCCCCTCTGGTAGAGCAGGTTCTTGATCGTCGGCGTCAGCGTTTGGAGGGACTGGTCGTCGAGCACCGGATACACGCCCTTGAGCGCCGCGCTGAGGTTTAAAAACGCCTCGTCGACCACGGCGGAAAGCGCGGCCATCTCTTCGGTCGCGACGAAGCCCGACATGTCGACCTTCGGCGCGACCTCGAGCTCGAGCTCCGCCTCTCCTATATCGGCGTCGGCGTTGAGGGATTCGTCGACGACCTCCTCCGGGGCCTCGGTCGGCTGGACTTGCCGCATTTTCTCGATATAGGCCGCCTCGTCCCTTGTCGTCTGCACGTCGAGCGCGCGCTGCGAAAGGAGCATCGCCTCGACCGCGGGGACGAGCGCCGTCGTGTCGACCGTCGAGAGGTCGACCTCGGTGGCCATGTTCTCGGCGGCTTTGCGCGCGTTCTCCTCGGCCTCGGCGACCGCCGCTTTTGTCTTGATGACGTCGACCTTGCCGTCGTTCTCGGCCTTGACGCGCACGCGCGCGGCCTCCTTCTCGGCCTCGATCATCGCCTCGACCGAGCCCTCGCCGGTCGTGATCAGAAGCGCGGTCAGCCGAAGGTCGCGCAGCATCTGCTCGCCGGAAGCGCTCACGCGGTTCAGGACGCCGAAGGCGCCGCCCGCGATCAGCACGACCGCCGCGGCCAGGAGCACAAGCGCGCCGATTTTTTGTGTTCTCGTGCTATGCATGTTCCGGCATGCCTCCCTCTGTAGGTTTGATGCCCGACATCGCCAGGCCGAAGTCCGCGTCCGGGCTGTCCGGCGGCAGGATGTCGACCACCTGTCCCTCGGAGACGATCGCGATGCGGTCGCAGATCGAGCGCAGTTCGAGGAGTTCCGAGGATACCATGACGATCGTCATGCCGCGCTCGCGGTTCAGTCGGACGAGCGTCTCGAGCACGAGCCGCTTCGCGCCGATGTCGATGCCGCGCGTCGGCTCCGAGACGAACAGGAACTTCGGCTCCATCGAGAGCGCCCTGGCGACGCACACCTTCTGCTGGTTGCCGCCCGAGAGCGTGCCGACCGCCTGTCTGGACGACGTGCAGCGGATATCGAGGTCCTTGATCAGCCGCTGGCAGTGCTTCCGGACGGCCGGGCCGTCCTTCGAGGTCAGCCCGAGGAAGCGGTGCAGGAACTGGCCGTGCACCTGCATCGCGCTGAACGCGATGTTGTCCTCGATCGACTGGTCGAGCAGGAGGCCGACGCCGCGGCGGTCCTCGGAGACCATCGCCATGCCGCTCGTCAGGGCCGTGCGCGCGCTGTTTAATGGCAGCGGATTCCCGAACAGCTCGATTTCGCCCTCGGCGGGGTAGAGGCCCATGACGCCGTTGGGGATGCCGATCTTGCCCTGTCCGGCCAGCCCGCCGATGCCGAGGATTTCGCCCTCGTACACGTCGAGGTCCACGCCCTTGACCTCCTCGCCGGGCATGTCCACGACAAGGTTCTTTATAGAAAGGGCGTTGACCCGGGCCGCCTGTCCGCGCTTTTCCGGCACGTCCACGACCGCCTCGCCCTTGCGTCCGATCATAAGCTCCGCGAGCTCGACCAAGGTGGTCTCCTTCGCCTTGCGCGTCGCGGCCAGCTTGCCGTCGCGCAAGATCGTGATGCTGTCGGATGCCGCCATCACCTCGTCCAGACGGTGGGTGATAAAGATGATCGCGATGCCGCTCGCCGCGATCTTTCGCATGACCGAAATGAGCTTCTCCGCCTCGGACTCGGTGAGCACGGCGGTCGGCTCGTCAAAGACGAGCAGCCGGATGCCCTTCTTGTCGATTTCGCGCGCGATCTCGATGAACTGCATGTAGCCGACCGGCAGCCCCGCGACCAAAGTGTATTCGTCGATGCCCATGCCGACGGAGTCCAGCGCCCTGCGGGCGTCCCGGTGCATCGACGCCATGTCGAGGCTTTCGAGGTTTTTGTTGCGAAGCGCGCGGCTCAGGATCGTCGGCTTCGTGGTCTCGCGGTTCAGCTTGATGTTCTCGGTGATGTTGAAGCCCGGCAAGAGCATGAACTCCTGATGCACCATGCCGATGCCCATTTCCATCGCCGCGTGCGGCGAAAGGATGTGCGCCGGCTCCCCCCCGAGATTGACCGACCCCTCGTAGCCGCCGGTCGAGTGGATGACCGGCATGCCGAAGAGTATGTTCATCAGGGTCGACTTGCCCGCGCCGTTTTCGCCCAGCAGCGCGTGGATTTCGCCCGGGCGCACCGAGAGGGACACGTTCGAGAGCACCGTCGTCTCGCCGTACTGCTTGGTGATGTCTCGCATTTCCAGCACGTATTCTGCGGTCAATGGGCTTTCCTCCCTTTAAAACCGGGAATCGGCCCGCCTCCTCGGAAGAGGCGGGCCGCTGTTACCCGTGGATGGCTTTAGAGATAGTCGTTGAAGTCGACCGGCTCGAGAAGGATCGTGTAGTAGTTGTCAAACGTCGTTCCCTCGGCGTTGGTGTAGTTCTCGATGATCGCGCCGCCGAGCTTCTCGGAGAACAGCGCCTTGAGCGCCTCGGCATCGTTGCGGCCCTCGATCGAGCCCTCGATGTACGCCTTGGCGTAGTCGAAGCCGATCTCGATCATCGACATCGCGACGGGCGCCGGCCAGGTGGAGAAGCGGCCGACCGCTTCCTTCTTGGCGAGCTCCGCGGCGATGGCGCGCAGAGCATCCTCGCTGTTGCCGCTGAGGTCAAGCTCGAGGCCCAGAACCGCCGGGAAGGCGTGGAACGGGCTCGGGCAGCACGGCTGCGGATAGTAGGCGTTCGGCTGCGCGAGGACGGCGGTCTGGAGGGGCTCCTGCATGCCGCAGTTCGTGGTGAAGAAGCCGACCTTCTTGCCCTCGTACTTCGCCATCTGCTGCGGGACATCCTCGAGGATGAACTGCTGGGACGCGGTCGGGCCGGCCTCGGCGGTCGGGTCGGGCGCGGTCACGTCGTACATCTCGATGCCCAGAGCCTCGGCGTTCGCCTTGAGCAGCTCATGGCGGGCCACGATCAGCTCCATCGCCATGTGGCGCGGGAACGAGTAGTGGATGAACACCTCGACGCCCCAGTTCGCGAGCGTCTCCATGATGGTGTCGCCCTGCTTGACTTCGTCGGAGTACATCACGATGTCCGCCGCGGCCGAGATGACGGCCGGGTCTTCCTGCGGGGTGCCCGCGATCAGCAGGATGTCGTCGCGGCCCATCTCGCGGACCTTGTCAAAGCCCGGCTTCGCGCCCGGCACGGCCTGGCACATGATGATGGCCTTGACGTCGGGGTCGGCGGCGAAGGCGACGAGCTTCGAGATCGTGGTCTCCTGCTCGGCCATGAACTGATCGGGATAGGTGTCGGTGATCACGTTGTCGGGATACGCTGCGGCGAGCCTCTCGGCCGCGCGGAACTCTTCCTCGCCCTGGGTGGTCGTGCCGGTCAGGATGGCGATCTTCCAATTGCCCTCCTCGGCGGTGGCGATGCCGCCCAGTGCGATCATGGAGATCATGAGCGCCAGAAGCACAAAGTGCAATTTTTCCGGCCGGAACTTGCGGCGGGAGAGGGAATCGGGTATAATCTTCGGGGAGGTGGGGCCGATGTTTACGGCGGACGCGCACTGCGACACGCTTTACGAGATCGCGGTCATAC
>JAAYZL010000479.1 GCA_012514855.1 Clostridiales bacterium | reverse complement strand
TGATGGAATGATGGAATGCCTGCCACGCCAGAGGCGTGGATGGAATGATGCCGGAACGCGTCTCCGAGGCTCAGGAAGGGCTGCATCGCATCCGTTTCCCCCGCCTCAGGCCGCGAGATGATTGAATGACCGCTGTCGCCGACACCCCCTCCCATGGCTCAAAAATGGCTGCGCAGAAGCCGTTTTCTGCGCAGCCATTTTCACGCATCGAGCTCCTCGCCCCGGCCCGTGACGCCGCGATGGGTATCGCAGCCATCGACTGCGGCGCTGACGCGGTCTATATCGGCCCGCCCCGGTTCGGCGCGCGCGCCGCCGCGGGCAACTCGCTCAAGGACATCAAACGCCTTTGCACCCATGCTCACGCCTGTTGGGCGCGCGTCTACGCAACCGTCAACACCATCCTCCGCGATGACGAGCTGCCCATGGCGGTCGCGCTGATGCATGAGCTCTACGACTGCGGCGTCGACGCGTTCATCATCCAGGACGCCGGCCTGCTCGAATGCGACCTGCCTCCCGCGCCGCTCATCGCGAGCACGCAGATGCACAACAACACGCCCGCGAAGGTTGCCTTCCTCGAACACGTCGGTTTCTCCCGCGTCATCCTCGCGCGCGAACTCTCGCTCGATGACATCAAGCGCATCCGCGCACACACGTCCATCGAGCTCGAAACGTTCGTCCATGGCGCCCTCTGCGTAAGCTACAGCGGCCGGTGCTTCATGAGCTTTGCCCTCGGCGGCCGCAGCGGCAACCGCGGTGAATGCGCCCAGCCGTGCCGCCGCGTCTATTCGCTCGTCGACAGCACCGGCGCCGTGCTCGCACGCGGCCGTCACCTCCTCTCGCTCAAGGACATGAACCGCGCGGCGCATCTGGGAGACCTCATCGACGCCGGCGTCACCTCGTTCAAAATCGAGGGAAGACTCAAGGACATCGAGTACGTCCGCAATACCGTCGCATTCTACCGCATCGAGCTCGACCGGATCATTGCCGAAAGGGGACTGGCAAAGGCTTCCTCGGGTTCATGCCGCTTTGATTTCACTCCCGATCCGCTCCGCACGTTCAACCGCGGGTTCACACCGTATTTCCTCTCCGGCCGCGGTGATGAAGGCGCGGTTGACACGCCCAAGTCACTCGGAGAGCCTGTCGGCGCCATCATCGCCACGCGCAAAGACCATTACGTCGTCAACGCCACGGCCGAGCTGCACCGCGGAGACGGCATCTGCTTCTTTGATGCGGACAACGTCCTCCAAGGCACGCTCGTCAACGATGTCCGCAACGATTCCGTTTTCCCCGACAAGCTCATCCCGGTCGCGGGGAAAACGAAACTGTGGAGGAACAGCGACGTCGAATTCCTCAAGACCTTGAGGAATTCCAGGAGCATGCGGATGATCGCCGTCCGCTTCCGCCTTGTCGACGATGAGAAGGGCTTTGTCATCGAAGTGCGCGATGAGGACGGGAACACCGCATCACTCGCACTTCAGGCTGCGAAGGCCGGAGCCGAGAAGCCTGACAAGGCGCGCGCAACGATCAAATCACAGTTGTCTAAGTGCGGCGGCAGCGGGTTTGTCTGCGATGGTGTTGCCATCGCCACAAAAGACCCGTGCTTCATCCCCGTGTCTGTGCTGAACGAACTCAGGCGCGGCGCGCTCGATGCCCTCCG
>JAAYZL010000069.1 GCA_012514855.1 Clostridiales bacterium | reverse complement strand
GAGCGTGCCCGCCGTCACGCGCAGCCGGTTTTTTTCATCGCTGTTTCGAAGCAGCGCGCAGCCCGCCGCGGTCGCCGTCCACTGCGCGGAGGGCGTTCGCTGCGTGCCCATCTCCAGCGGCAGCCGGAACTGGCGCTCGGCCGTGCAGAAGTGGCTGGAGGCGGCGCACAGCGCGTTTTCGAGGAAGCCGCCTGCAATCAGCCCCGACGCCAGCACCAGCCCCTCGACAAACGTCGAGCACGCGCCGTAGAGCCCGACAAACGGCAGTTCCAGCGCGCGCCCGGCGAACCCGGACGCGATGATCTGATCGTTCAGATCGCCGGTGAAGAACGCCTGCGCGCTGCCCTCCGGGATGCCGCCCTCCTTCATCGCCAGCAGCGCGCTGCGCCTGAGCATCTCGCTCTCGGCGAGCTCCCAGCTCTTCATGCCGAGGAGGTCGTCGTCGAGCACCACGTCGAAGTAGTCGCCCAGCGGACCCTGTCCCTCCTTCGGGCCGACGACCGAGGCGTGAGAAGCGACTTCGGGCGGTTTTTCATAGACGAAGGTCTGTTTTCCGGCTCTCAAAGCAGCCACTCCTTTACCGCCCAGTAGATGACGCCGAATACGATCGACGCGCTGATGCCGTAGGTCAGCACCGGCCCCGCGAGCTGAAACAGCCGCGCGCCGAGCCCGAGCACCATCCCCTCGCGGCGAAACTCGATCGCCGGCGCCGCGACGGAGTTCGCAAATCCCGTGATCGGAACGATTGAGCCCGCGCCCGCGTACTTGCCGATGCGGTCGTAGACGCCGATGCCGGTCAAGGTCGTTCCGAGAAAGATCAGCACGCAGCTCGTGAACATCGGCGCGGTCATCTCGCTCAGGTTCAAGGCGACCGCGAGGTTCGTAAAGCACTGGCCGATCGCGCAGATCAGCCCGCCCACCCAGAACGCGCGCACGCACCCCTGCAGGTGCCGCGACTTCGGCGTCTTTTCCTCGACGATTTTCTTGTATTCGCGCACCTTCTGCGCCTGGTTTTTGCTCATTTCCCGCCATCCTTCCTCTCGCGCAGCCCGAGGTTCTCGCGGCGCGCGCACAGGCGCGTCTCGCGGTCGCCGGGGCGCCGCTTGTATTCGAGCCCGTAGAGCGGCACGGTCTGCCGGGGATCAGACATGCTCCCACCCCGCTTCCCGATACACCAGCGTGGCGCCGTCAAAGCGGGGCGCCGGCTCGGGCTTCATCGCGTACGCGAGCATCATGACGAGCACGGCGGCCGCCCAGATCAAAAGAAACCACCAGCCGAATTTCGCGCGCCTGTTGCTTCTTTGCATATCCATCCCTCCATGTGGTTATCTTCCGCACTGCGGCGCGCGATTATGCAAATTTCGGCGGAGCGTGCAGAAGCGACGGCGACCGCAATTTTTCGCAAAAAAACACCCCGTCCGCTCGGGATAGGGTGCGTAAATCGACCGAATATGATGCGATTTCAGACCAAAGTCCGGTTTATGCAATCGCAGACCGAGGTCGGTTTGTAATCGGAGACCGAGGTCGGTTATTCCGGAATTTCCTTTCGCAGCGCCCCCGCCATCTCGCGCGAGACGGGGCAGATGGCCGAGAAATTGCCCGCGAGCGCCGCGTCGATGAACTCCCCGGCGCGCTCGTCCTGGCCGTCCTCGTGGAGCAGCTTCGCGAGGTAGTAGAGCGTCGTGACCTGCCTGGGCCTGCGCTTGTGCGCGCGCCCCAGGTAGTCGTAGGCGAGCCTGCGCCGCTCGGCGGCCGCCGGGGAATCCGAGGCTTTCAGCGCCTGTTCGCACAGCGCCATGTGCAAAAGCCCGAGGTTGTCGAGGATCGCGGCGTCCTCGTCGTCGTACTCCAGCGCCTCTTCGTTAAAGGCGACCGCCTCCGAAAAGACTCCGGTCTGTTCCGCCTCGAGGACCAGAAACAGCCCGAGCGTCGTGTAGATCGTCGTGGTCTTTCCGTCCTCGGCGGCGCGCTTGATCGTCGCGATCGCATCCGTCAGCTTTCCGAGCCGCCACAGGCACACCGAGTAGTTGATGCGCAGCTCGAACCGCTCGTCCTTCGTCAGCCCCGCCTTGTAGTGGACGCGCAAAAAGACGTCCCTCGCCTTCTCGTACTGCCCGTCGCGCATCAAAAGGATTCCGTAGGACATCAGCATGCCGACGCGGTCGAGGCCGTCCTGAAACGCCTCCGCGTAGAGCCTCAGCGCCTCGTCGTGCTTTTTGCGCGCCTCCTGAATCTTGCCCGCCTCCAGCAGCTTGTTGCCGTCCAGGTGGCAGCGGTACGCCTGCGTGCCGGCCCTGGCGGCCTTGCCGTTTCCAAAGATGTTCAATCGATGCGTCCTCCTCCAAGTTGTTTGCGTTCGAGGCGCCGAAGCCGCCTTTCGATTTCCGGGCGCTCGTCCGCCCCGCACATCGCCAGCGCGATCTTTGCGAAGAATGCCGCGCGGCGGTAGTTGTGCTCCCGGTGCTCCAAGATCTTCGAAAGCTCGATGTGCGGAACCCAGCCGAGCTGGTTTTTGCACACCATGTCCTCGAGCACCCTGCGCGCGCCCGCCCAATCCCCGGCGCGCCGGTAGAGGTTGTAGAGCCGGAAGCTCCCCTCCGGCACGTCGCGGGACAGCTCGTAGAGCGCCCCGGCTTCCCCGTCGCCCTGCCTCTCGAGCGCGCGGCCGAGGCTGTAGAGATCCAATCCCTCCCCCGCGGCGTGCGGCCGGTCGAACAGCTCCGCGAGCCGCACAAGCAGCACGCCGAGCGTCACGATGTCCTGCAGGTTGTGCTTGAGCACGTCGTCGAGCACGGACCGGTCGCCGGTCGAGAGATACCGGAAGAAGCGCTCGGGAACCTCGCTGCCGGGGATGTCGCCGACCCGTCGGACGCCGAGCACGCGCTCCTCGAGCTGCGAAAGCCGGCAGCTCTTGAGCCGGAGCTTCCACACGCGCCGCGCGGGATGCAAAAGGTCGAGGTGCGAAAGCGGCCGCCAGCGCGCGCCGAGCCGCGAGAGCGTGTACCGCGCCTCGAGAAGCGGCATGTCGAACGCCTTTCCGTTGAACGTGACCGCGGTGTCGAACCGCCCGAAGAGCTCCGAAAGCCGAATGAGCATCTCCGGCTCGTCCGAATAGTCGCCGAGCATGAACTGTTCGGTCACGAACTCCCCGCCGTCCAGATACCCCGCGCCGACCAGAAACGCGACGGTCCCCGCGCCGCCGGAGAGACCGGTCGTCTCGGTGTCGAGAAACAGGCACCGGTCCGCGGAAAAGCCGTCCGGCGCGCCGAGCCTCGAGAGCCCGCGCGCGGGAAGCTCCAAAAGCCCCTTCGGGGCCGGACGCCTGTCGACGCGCAAAACAAGCCCCGCCCCGGCCGGTGCAGCCGACGCTGTCGATGCCACCGGCGCTGCCGGCGCTGTCGGGCCGGGTGCCATAGCCTGAAGTTTTGCGCGCAAGCCGGACGCCATCAAATCACCCGCTCTTCATTGTAGACGCGGCCGCGCCCGTTGTCAAGCGTGGCATCTTAACTTGACATTTCAGGCGATTGATATAGTATAATTTGTGTCAGTAACTCCGGAGGAATTCTCAAATGGCAAACGAGGCGAGGACCAGGCACGGCTGGAAGGCGAACGCCCAGTTGTTCAAGAAGTTCTACCCCTACTTCAAGCCCTATGCGGGCACACTCGCGCTCGACCTGTTCTTCGCGGCGCTGACGACGCTGTGCGACCTGGCGCTTCCGCTGATCGTCCGGTATTTCACCGGCTCCCCGGGAAATCTCACGGTCGACGCGGTGCTGCTTCTGGGCGGGCTGTACATCGTGCTCCGGCTCGTCGACGCGTCGTCGAACTACTACATGCAGTCGATCGGCCACGTGATGGGCTCGCACATCGAGACCGACATGCGGCGCGACATGTTCTCGCACCTGCAGAGGCTGTCGAACTCCTTCTACGACAACGCGAAGATCGGGCAGATCATGTCGAGGATCACGACCGACCTGTTCGACATCACCGAGTTCGCGCACCACACGCCGGAGGAGCTGTTCATCATCTCGATCAAGATCGTCGCGGCGTTCGGAATCCTGCTGTCGATCAACGTGCCGCTGACCTTGATCATCTTCGCGATCTTCCCGTTCATGGTCTATTTCTCGGTAAAGTTCTCCGGCAGGATGCGCGAGACCTTCAAGCAGTCCCGCCACCAACTGGGCGAACTGAACGCGCAGGTTGAGGACAGCCTGTCGGGAATCCGCGTCGTGAAGTCGTTTGCGAACGAGGACCTCGAAAGGGAGAAGTTCTCCGAGGGCAACAACGGGTTTTTGAAGATCAAGCGGCACATGTACCGCAACATGGCGGGCTTTCACTCGGTCACGCGGCTGTTCGACGGGCTGATGTTCATCGCCGTGGTCGTGCTCGGCGCGCTGTTTCTGATCTCCGGCAGCAACCGCATCACCGCGGCCGACTATATCGCCTACATCCTCTTCACGCAGACGCTGCTCACGTCCATCCGAAGGCTGATCGAGTTCTCCGAGCAGCTCGTGCGCGGCATCACCGGCATCGAGCGCTTTGCCGAGATCATGGAGGTGCCCGTCGGGATCGACGACGCGCCGGACGCGGTCGAGATCGACGGCGTAAACGGCGACATCACCTTCGACCACGTGAGCTTCACCTATGAAGAGGGTCAGGAAAACGTGCTGACCGACATCAATCTGCACGTCGCGGCCGGCGACAACGTCGCGCTGGTCGGGCCGTCCGGCAGCGGCAAGAGCACGCTCTGCAGCCTGATCCCGCGCTTTTACGAGGTCACGTCCGGGCGGATTTTGCTCGACGGCGAGGACATCCGGCGCTATACGCTCCACTCGCTCAGGAACCGCATCGGCATGGTGCAGCAGGACGTGTACCTGTTCTCCGGCACCGTCGTCGACAACATCCGCTACGGCCGCCCGGACGCCTCCGACGAGGACATCTTGCGCGCGGCGAAGCGCGCGGGCGCGCACGAGTTCATCATGGAGCTCGAGGACGGCTACAACGCCTACGTCGGCGAGCACGGCACGAAGCTCTCAGGCGGCCAGAAGCAGCGCATCTCGATCGCGCGCGTGTTTTTGAAGAACCCGCCGGTGCTGATCCTCGACGAGGCGACGAGCGCGCTCGACAACGAGAGCGAGCTGATCGTGCAGAAGTCGCTCGAGGAATTGATGAAGGGCCGGACGACGTTCACGATCGCGCACCGGCTGACGACGATCCGAAACGCCAAGGTCATACTCGTGCTGACCGAGGAGGGCATCAAGGAGCAGGGCGGCCACGAGGAGCTGATGGCCAAGAAGGGCGTCTATCATTCCCTCTACAAACTGTACAGCGAGGCGAAGTAGTATGGAAGTTCGGGCGTACCGCGAAGATGACCTGCCGGCGATGGCGGAAATCTGGAACGAGGTGGTCGAGGAGGGCGTCGCCTTCCCGCAGACGGAGCGGCTTTCCCTGGACGGCGCCCGGGCTCTGTTCGCGGCGCAGAGCTTTTCGGCCGTCGCGGAGGAGGACGGCGAAATCCTCGGGCTGTACATACTGCACCCGAACAACGTCGGCCGCTGCGGGCACATCGCGAACGCCAGCTACGCGGTGTCTTCGAGGCGCCGCGGCAGGGGCGTCGGCGAGGCGCTCGTCAGGCACTGCCTGAAAATGGGCGGCGAGCTCGGCTTCCGGCTGCTTCAGTTCAACGCCGTCGTCAGGACGAACGCGCGCGCGATCCGGCTCTACGAACGGCTCGGCTTCCGGAGAATCGGCGAGGTGCCCGGAGGGTTTTGGATGAAGGACGGGCATTACGAGGACATCGTGCTGTTTTACCATATTCTTTGAGAGTTGCGTTTGTTTGAGTCTGCGTGTATACTGTTAAAGTGAGGTGGTTTCGATGCAGATCTGGAAGGACAGAAAGCGTATTCTCGGAATGCCGATCTCGTTCACGGTGTACTCCCTCTCCGAGGACCGGCTGTTTGTGAAGACGGGGCTCTTCAACCTGCGCTCGGAGGAGATTTTGCTCTACCGCATCCGGGACATCGGCACGCGGCGCACGCTCGGCCAGCGGCTGCTCGGCGTCGGGAGCGTGCAGGTCTGCTCGTCCGACCACACGCGGCCGGAACTCGAGGTGAAGAACATCAGCCACGCGGAGAAGGTCAAGGAGCTGATCCACGAGCACGTCGAAAAGATGAGGCTCGCGCGCCGCATGCGGGTCACCGAGTTCCTCGGGGACGACGGCGAGCACCCCGACCTCTTCGACGGCGACGACAACAATTAGCATGCAGGGCTCTTACATCCATCGGCGCGGGCGGCTCGTCGGCGCCTGTTTTCTGTTGGCGGCTCTGTCGATCTTGGCGCTGTTTGCGTGCTGCGCGGTCGGGAGCGCGCGCG
>JAAYZL010000068.1 GCA_012514855.1 Clostridiales bacterium | reverse complement strand
GCGTACGAGCACGCGAGGGAGCGCGGCTGGAGCGCGACCGACGACGCCGACATCTACGAGCGCTGCTGGGGCGAGGTCTGCCTGTTCGAGGCGCCGGACGCGGCCTTGAACATCAAGCTCACGACGCGGGAGGATTTTATGAGGATGTCGCAGGGCTTCGCTTCGCGAATCGGCATCGGCTACGACGCGCACAGGCTGGTGAAGGGCAGGGCGCTGATCCTCTGCGGCGTCGAAATTCCGCACGAGGCTGGGCTCGACGGCCACTCCGACGCGGACGTCGCCGTGCACGCGCTGATGGACGCGCTGCTGGGCGCGATCGGCGAGGGCGACATAGGCCGCCACTTCCCGGACGCGGACGAGGCGTTCGAGGGCATCTCGTCTTTGCTTCTGCTCGCGAGGGTCATGCGGCTCGTCCGCGAAAAGGGCTATTCCGTCGTCAATGCCGACGTCGTGGTCGCGGCCCAGCGCCCGAAGCTCGCGCCGTTTATGGAAGAGATGCGGCTGAACCTCGCGGAGGCGCTCGGCGTCGACTATGACTGCGCGAACGTCAAGGCGACGACGACGGAGCGCATGGGCTTCGAGGGCAGGGAAGAGGGCATTTCCGCGCAGGCGGCCGTGCTGCTCACGAAGGGAGGCGCCGGCGCGTGATCGGGATCATCGGCGCGATGCGGATCGAGGTCGACCGCATCCTCGAAAGAATTGAGGGCCCCGTCAAGCGGGTCGAGAGCGGCATAGAGTACATTTCCGGGAGGCTGATGGGAGTCGACGTCGTCGCCTCGAAGTGCGGCATCGGCAAGGTCAACGCCGCGGCGTGCGCGCAGACGATGGCGCTCATTTTCAAGCCCGAATTGATCCTGAACACCGGCGTCGCGGGCTCGCTGAGCCCGGAGCTCGGCGTAGGCGACATCGCGGTCGGGACGGACGTCGTGCAGCACGACGTGGACACGACCGCGCTCGGCGACCCTCCCGGCATGGTCTCGACCGTCAACTTGATCCATTTCCCGCTCGACCGGGACGCGAGGGAGGCAATCCTCCGCGCGGCGGAAGCGCTGCCGGGAATCCGCGCCGTCCCCGCGCGCATCGCCTCCGGCGACCAGTTCGTCGCTGCGTCCGCGCGGAAGAAGGAGATCGTCCGGCTGTTCGACGCCCGCGCGTGCGAGATGGAGGCCGGCGCGGTCGCGCAGATCTGCCACCTGAACGGCATCCGCTGCGCCGTCCTGCGCGCGATTTCCGACGGCGGGGACGAGGGCGCGCACCTGACCTACGCGGAATTTCTGCCGCTCGCGGCGAAGAATTCCGCGGAACTGGCGTTGGAATTCATGGCGCGCATGAGCGGAGCGTAAACATTTCAAAACCGCTTGCTTTTTTGACCATCCGCTGCTATAATAGTCAGGGATGGTCAATTAATTTGACCGTTGACCGTTTGAAAGAGGTGAGTTGAGCATGGCTCAATTGAGCGATTCCATCGAGCGCTTCATCAAGGAGCTGATGGACGAGGAGACGCACATCGAGGTGCGCCGCAACGAGCTGGCGCAGCACTTCGGCTGCGCGCCCTCGCAGATCAACTATGTGCTCGCGACGCGCTTTTCCGTCGATCACGGCTATATCATCGAGTCCAGGCGCGGCGGCGGCGGCTATGTCCGGATCGTGCGCATGTGCGAGCGCTCCGAGGAAAACCTGTTGAACGCGCTGCTCACGCGGATCGGCAACGCCGTCGACGAGGACTCCGCCTGCGCGATCATCGCGCATCTGCAGGACCGGAAGATCGTAAACGGCCGCGAGGCGTCCCTGATGCGCGCGGCGGTCTCCAGAAACGCGCTGGCGCTGCCGATCAGCGCGAAGGACGTGTTGAGGGCCGCGGTGTTTCGGAATATGTTGCAGCAGGTATTTCGGAATCTGGAGGGAGGCGTGCGCCATGATGTGTGAAGAGTGCTCAATCCGGCCCGCGAAATTCCATCTGACGGCGATCACCGGAGAGGAAAAAACAGAGCGGAATCTCTGCCCGGTGTGCATGGCAAAATACCAGAAGCAGCTTCCGGGGCTCGACTTTTCGAACCTCGCGGGGCTGATCAGCGGGTTTCTCGAGTCGGCGGGGATCGGCGCGTCGGACGTCGAGCGGGCGGAGGAGGGACCACAGCTCAAGTGCGCGACGTGCGGGACGACCTACCAGACCTTCCAGAAGACCGGCATGTTCGGCTGCGCGCACTGCTATGGGGAGTTCAAAAAGCCGCTGGAGGCGCTGCTTATGCGCGTGCACGGAAACACGCAGCACGCCGGGAGAATCCCCGGAGGCGTCAAGAGCGACGTGTCGATCCGGATGAACCTCGACAGGCTCCGGCAGGAGCTCATCAGGTCGATTGCGGACGAGGAATACGAGGAGGCCGCGCGGCTTCGCGACCAGATTCGCAGCCTCAAGCAGCAACTCGAGCCCGCGAAGGCGGACGAGGAGGGAGGGGAGAGGCATGCATGAGCACGTGCAGGCGCCCGAGCAGGACGTCGTACTCTCAAGCCGCGTCCGGCTTGCGAGGAACTACCGGGACATACCGTTTTCCCCGAAGCTGACGAAGGAATACGCGGACGAGGTGATCTCCCGCGCGCACGAGGCGATGCTCGAGGGCCCCGAGGGGGGCGCGTTCAAGCTGTTGCGCGTGAGCGACCTGGGGGACGACCAGCGCCGACAGCTCGTCGAGCACCACCTGATCAGCTACGACCTTCTGAAATACCCGCAGCGCTCGGCGGCCCTGATCTCGTCCGGCGAGACGGTCTCGGTGATGCTCAACGAGGAGGATCACCTCAGGATACAGGGGCTTCTCCCCGGCATGCAGATCGAGCGCACGGCGGAGCTCGCGTTCACGGCCGACGACGCGCTCGGCGAAAAGAGCTGCTACGCGTTCGACCCGCAGTGGGGGTATCTCACGAGCTGCCCGACGAACGTCGGAACCGGTATGCGCGCGTCCGCGATGCTGCACCTGCCGGCGCTCTCGGAGAGCGGGCAGATCGGCGCCGTGATGCAGGCGGTCGCGAAGCTCGGGCTGACCGTCCGCGGGCTGTACGGCGAGGGCAGCGAGGCGCAGGGGAATCTGTACCAGCTCTCGAACCAGGTGACGCTCGGGCGCAGCGAGGAGGACGTGATCCGCTCTCTGGTCGCCGCGACCGAGCAGATCGTCGGCCACGAGCGCACGATGCGCGAGCGCGCCGAGAAAAAAGACATGATGGCGCTTCAGGACAAGCTTTTGCGCTCCTGGGGCGAGACGCTGAACGCGCGGCTCATGTCCGCCAAGGAGCTGATGCGCCGCTATTCGGACATCCGCTACGCCGCGAGCATGGGCTATCTGCACGCGCCGCTGCGCGCGCTCGACTGCATGATGATGGATCTGCAGCCCGGCTCGCTCGCGGTCCGCGCGGGAAAACTGATCGGCGAGCGCGAGGGGGAGATACTTCGCGCAACGCTCCTGCGGGAGCAGCTTTCCGAGCTGGTCGCAAACTGAATAAACAACGGAGGCAACCCATGGCATATTTTGCTAAATTTACGGAGCGCGGCCAGCGCGCGCTGCTGACGGCGCAGCGCGAGGCGGCGCAGCTCGGAAGAACCTACGTGGGGACGGAGCACCTGCTCCTGGGCGTGTTGAGCGACCCCGGCGCGGCGTCGCTCGTGCTCAGGGAGGTGACGGTCGACGCGGCCCGGCAGGAGATACTGCAGATACTCGGCCGCGGCGACGACACGTCGCCGATCAAGACCATGGTCTACACGCCGCGCACGAAGAAGGTGCTCGAGCAGAGCGTGCGCGAGGCGCGGGAGCTCAAGCAGAACTACGTCGGCACCGAGCACATTTTGCTCGCCTTGATGCGGGAGCGCGAGGGCGTCGCCGCGCACGTGATGATCAAGCTCGGCATCGACCTCGGAAAGGCGCGCGAGGAGCTTTTGCGCGCGCTGAACGGCGGCGACGACGCCGCTTCCGGCACGCCCGCGCCGGAGCAGGAGACGCCCGTGCTCGACCAGTTTGCCAGGGACCTGACCCGCGCGGCGCAGGCGGGCGAGCTCGATCCGGTGATCGGGCGCACGCGCGAGGTCGAGCGGATCGTGCAGATACTCTCGCGCCGCACGAAGAACAACCCGGTGTTGATCGGCGAGCCCGGCGTCGGCAAATCCGCGATCGTCGAGGGCCTCGCGCAGTTGATCTCCGAGGGGAATATTCCCGAGATCCTCCGCGGAAAGCGCGTCGTGGCGCTCGACCTGGCGAGCATGCTCGCGGGCGCGAAGTACCGCGGCGAGTTCGAGGAGCGGCTCAAAAACGCGATGAACGAGATTCGCAAGGCCGGAAACGTGATCCTGTTCATCGACGAACTGCACACGATCGTCGGAGCGGGTGCGTCCGAGGGCGCGATCGACGCCGCGAACATATTAAAACCGCTGCTCGCGCGCGGCGAGATGCAGTGCGTCGGCGCGACGACGCTTCGGGAATACCACAAGTACATCGAGAAGGACGCCGCGCTCGAGCGCCGGTTCCAGCCGGTGAACGTCGGCGAGCCCACGAAGGACGAGTCGATCGAGATACTGCGCGGGCTGCGCGACCGATACGAGGCGCACCACCGCGTGCAGATCACAGACGAGGCGATCGCGGCCGCCGTCAACCTGTCCGACCGCTACATCTCCGACCGGTTTTTGCCCGACAAGGCGATCGACCTCGTCGACGAGGCCGCCTCTCGCGTGCGCATCAAGGCGTTCACCGCGCCGCCGGACATGAAGGAGCAGGAGGCGCGGCTCGAAGTCCTGAACAAGGAGACCGAGGAGGCCGTCGCGCACGAGGACTTCGAAAAGGCCGCGAACCTGCGCGACCAGAAAAAACAGCTGCAGAACGAGATGCTCGAGCGCCGCAAGGAGTGGGAGCACAACCGTACCGCGAAGGTCGAGATCGTCGGCGAGGAGGAGATCGCCGAAATCGTGTCCTCGTGGACGGGCATCCCGGTCAGGCGCATGACCGAGGGCGAGGCCGACAGGCTTCTGCGCCTCGAGGAAATCCTGCACCGGCGCGTGATCGGGCAGGAGGAGGCGGTCAAGTCCGTCGCGAAGGCCGTGCGCAGGGCGCGCGCGGGGCTCAAGGACCCGAACCGGCCGATCGGCTCGTTCATCTTCCTCGGCCCGACCGGCGTCGGCAAGACCGAGCTCTGCAAGGCGCTCGGCGAGGCGCTGTTCGGCGACGAAAACAGCATGATCCGCATCGACATGTCCGAGTACATGGAAAAGCACTCGGTGTCGCGGATGATCGGCTCGCCGCCCGGCTACGTGGGCTACGACGAGGGCGGGCAATTGACCGAGCAGGTGCGCCGCAAGCCCTACTCGATCCTGCTGCTGGACGAGGTGGAAAAGGCGCACCCCGACGTGTTCAACGTGCTTTTGCAAATTCTCGAGGACGGCCGGCTGACCGACGGCCAGGGGCGCGTCGTCGATTTCAAAAACACCGTGATCGTGATGACCTCCAACGCCGGCGCGCACACGATCAAAAAGCAGCGCTCGATGGGCTTTGGCGCCAGCGACAACCAGGAAAAGAGCTACGAGGCGATGAAGGAAGGCATCATGGGCGAGGTCAAGCAGATCTTCCGCCCCGAGTTCCTCAACCGCGTCGACGAGATCATCGTGTTCCACGAGCTGACCACCGACGACCTCAACCAGATCGCCGAGATGATGCTTAAATCGGTCGGCAAGCGGCTGGCCGAGCGCGGCATCGAACTGGAAGTCGACCAGGACGTCATCGAGTACCTGGCGCGCACCGGCAGCGATCTGACCTACGGCGCGCGCCCGCTGCGCCGCGCGATCCAGCGCATGGTGGAGGACGCGCTCAGCGAGGAGATCCTGGCCGGCACGATCCACCTGGGCGAAAAGGTGCGCGCGTCGGTCGAAAACGACAAGCTGGCGTTTGAGAGCATCGCGCCGGCCGAGGTGCCCGCCGAATAGATCACAAGCCAATCGGGTGCGCCGCGCCCGATTGGCTTAATAAAGTGAGGGGGAATACCCGAATGAACGAGACGCTCCGGGTGATCGCCGACCGCTACTCCTGCCGCGACTTCAAGCCCGACCGGCTGCCCGACGAGGCGCTGCGCGCGATCGCGCTGGCGGCCGTGCAGTCGCCCAGCGGCATGAACAACCAGCCGTGGCGCGCGATCGTCGTTAGGGATCAACGGTTGATGGACGAGTTTGAAGCCGAGGGGATGCGCATCCTCAAGGCCATGGACGACCAGTCGGCCTACAACCGCATCATGGGGCGCGGCGGCCGGATCTTCTACGGCGCGCCGGCAATGGTGGTAGTGCCGATTCAGCCGGGCGCGGAACTCGACTGCGGCATCGTGTGCCAAAGCATCGCGCTGGCGGCCGCGTCGCTTAGCATCGGCAGCGTGATCTGCGGCATGGCCAGCCTGCCGCTCTCGGGCGGGCGCGGCGCCGAATTCATCGCCCGGCTGGGCTTTCCCGAGGGCTATGTGTTCGGCTGCTCGGTGCTGCTGGGCTACGCGAACACCAAAAAGCCGCCCCACGAGCCCGACGAGAGCAAGATATCGTTTATCGGATAGGTAGCTTCTGCACCCGGGCGCGCCGCGGTATGCGTATGCGCTTTTTGGCCGAGTGCTTTTTGACGGACGCCGATGTGCTGCGCGCGTTGCCCTGCCCCTATGAGGTGCGGCTGCTGTATGCCGACGGTTTCCCGCCGCTGTACCCGCCGGAGTGGAGCAATGCGCTATGCGTGCAGCGGCGTCACCTGGATCGGATGGCGGCCGGCGCGTCCGACGGCGATCGGCTGATCGGTCTGGCCGGCTGCTCGGCCGGCTGCGACACGATGTGGCAAATCGGCGTGGATGTGTTACCCGCATACCGCCGGCATGGCGTCGCGGCCGCGTCAACCAGCCGCCTGGCGGCGGTGGTCATGGCGCGCGGCTTGGTGCCCTTTTATTGCTGCGCGTGGCCGAACATCGCCTCGGCGCGCAACGCCATACGCAGCGGCTTTCGGCCGGCCTGGGTGCAGGCCACCGCCAGAAATGCGGCGTTCGTCGACGATATAAACCGCTGAAAGGGCTCGTTTTGCCAGGCCGGCAGCGGATGGAGGGAAGCATTTGATCGAACAATTGCCGGGAAAGCGCTTTCACGGCATTTGGTATGCCGTT
>JAAYZL010000015.1 GCA_012514855.1 Clostridiales bacterium | reverse complement strand
GGCGGCGCGCCGGTCGGCGTTCTGAAGGCGCACTCCCTGCCCGAGCGGCTGAACCTCATAAGCCTCGTCGATGGGCGCATGCCCGAAACGCCGGACGAGTTGGTCGCGGATGCGAAGTGCTTTGGCGGGGAGGACATCGGGACCGTCCTCCGGCTGTCCCCGGACAACGACGAGGAGACGCTTGAGAGGTTCGCCCGCCGCGAATACACGATCGTCGGCATCGGGAACTCACCCATTTACATGAACTTTGAGCGCGGCGGCACATCGCTCGGCAGCGGAACGGTGGCGGGCTTTGTCTGCATTCCGCTCGACGGGTTCGACTGCGATTACTTAACGGAGATATACGTCCGCTGCGACGCGCCGGGGGCGATCTATTCCGACGCGTATTCGGAGACCGTCGCGGCTTACGAGGACGCGGTGGCGGATTCGGGCGAGGAGCGCGCGCAGGCGCGCTACGAGAAGATCGTCTCGGACGCCGAAAGCGAGCTCGCCGAAGGCCAGGCCGAGTACGACGATGGCTTATCCGAATACCGGGAAAAGCGCGCCGACGCCGAGCGGGAACTCGGCGAGGCGCTCGACAAACTGACCGACGGCGAAGATGAAATCGCCGAAAACGAGCGGAAGCTGGCCAACGGAGAGGCGGAGCTCGAGGACGCGCGCGGGGAATTGGCATCGGGCAGGGAGAAGCTCTCCTCGTCCAAGTCAAGGCTCGAAAGCGCGGAGCGCTCCGCCTATGCGCAGCTCGATCAGGCGCAGGCGGAACTGGAGGGCAATCTCTCCGCCGCGGAGGACGGCATGCTCCAGATCGAGCAGAGCGGCGTGCTCGAGCAATACGCGTCGCTCGTCGAGGGCGCCGCCGCGCTCGAGGCGGGCATCCGGGCGCTCGACGATGCGCGGGTGGAGCTGCAGGGCGCCGGAGACGCGCTCGGCTTTGGCATTGCCCAGGCGCAGGCCGCGATCGACGAGCTTCGGGCGCGGAAGGAGAGCGCGCTCGCCGTTCCCCGGTCGCAGCAAGCGGCGCTCGCGGGGGAGCTTGAAGCGCTCGAAAGCGAGCTTTCCGGGCTCGCGCCCGGCGACGACGAGCGCATCGCGGAGCTGGAGGAGCTGCTTTCAGGGTTTCGCGGGGAAAAGGCGCGCATCGAAGGGGAGATTTCCTCCGCGGAGGCGGACTTCGCGGCGCGTATCTCCGCCGCGGAGGCGGAAAAGGCCGCGTTGGAAGCGCAGGTTTCCCAGGCGGAATCCGCCGTCGGCGCGCTCAAATCGGCGCGCGACGAAGCGGTCGGGGCGCTTGAAGGCGAGCTTTCCTCGGTGAAGTCCGGCATTTCAGGCGCCGAGAGCGAACTTTCCGGGCTTGATCCCGAGGCGGATGCGGAGAGAATTGCCGAGCTGCAGGACAGAATCTCCGCGCTCTCGTCGCGCAGGTCGGCGCTGGAGGGGGAGATTTCCTCGGCGAAGTCGGAATACGAAGGGAGGATCGCCGCGGCGGAGGCGGAAAAAGCCGCGCTCGAAGGGGAGGTCTCGCAGACGGCATCGGACATCGAATCGCTAAAATCGGAGCGCGACGATGCGCTCGGCGCGCTCCGGATCGGGCTTTCCGAAGTGGAGGGGGAGATCGCCGGCGCCGAAAGCGAGCGGTCGGGCCTTTCGCCGTCCCCGGACGCGGACAGAATCGCGGAGCTCAAGGCGCGGATTTCCGAGAAGCGACGGCAGCTCTCCGCGCTGGACGCGCAGATTTCCGCCATTCGCGCCGAGTACGACATGCGGATCTCGGAGGCCGAGGCGGCGAAAGGCGGGCTCGAGAGCCAGCTTGCCGAGCACGAGGCGACGCTCGATCAAAATCTCGTGGCCATCGACG
>JAAYZL010000478.1 GCA_012514855.1 Clostridiales bacterium | reverse complement strand
TTCCTCAAAAACAGCGACCGCGCGTTCGCGCGGCCGCAGCCTTTAAGGTTTACTTCCGAATGAACAGTATCCCGAGCGTATGCGGGCCGCAGTGGTTCGAGATCGTGCAGCCGGCGCGGTTGACGAGCAGCTTTTCAAAGCGGAAGCACTCCTGCGCGGCGCTTTTGACCATCTCGACGAGCTCCGGCTCGCAGCCCGAGTGCGTGACGAACGCGCGCTCCGGGGCGATGTCCGTCCTTGCGCGCAGCCGGTCGACGACGTACTCGCGCAGCGCCTTTTCAAACGAGCCGCGGTACCTCTTGCCGACGGCCATCTTGCCGTCGCGCACCTCGATGCAGGGTTTCAGGTGCAGAAGGTTCGCGCCGAGCGCCTGCACCGCCGAGCAGCGGCCGCCCTTTCGGAGGTAGTCGAGCCGCTCGATGACGAAGCTCGTCTCGACGCGCTCCGCGAGCTTCGTCATCTCCTTCTGAATCTCGCTGCCGGACTTGCCCGCCTGGGCGAGCTTCGCGGCCTCGATGGCGATGTGGCCGCTTCCGGAGGACAGGTTCCTGGAGTCCACCGGGTACACGCCCCCGACCTCCTTCGCCGCCGTGAGCGCGTTCTGGTGGCAGGCCGAGAACTCCGAGCCGATGTTCACGTGCACGACCTCGCTGCCGTCCGAGGTCATTTTCGCGAACACCTCCACATAGTCCTCGATGCCGACCGCCGAGGTCGTGAGCAGTTTCCCGGTCTTTTCGACGTGGTCGAAGATGTCCTGCGGGACGATGTCGATGCCGTCGCGCAGCGATTGGTCGTCCTTGATTATGTACAGCGGCACGACCCCGATCCCGTATTCCTGAAGAAGCGCGGGGGACAGGTCGCACGTGCTGTCTGCCGAGATCCTCACCATTCCCTCATTCCCTCCCCGTGGCCGTTATCGTTCTTTTCCCAAGAAAAACACCGCGATGGTTCCGGGCCCCGAGTGCGAGCCGATCACGGGCCCGACGTAGTCGATCAGCCGCGCCCTGACGCCGGTGCGCTCCGCGACCATGTCCGAGAGGAGCTTCGCGTCGTCCTCGCAGTCGCCGTGGCTGATGAACACGACCTGGTCGTCGCGCTTGAGCATCTTCTTTTCGACCCGGTCGGCGATCGCGCGCAGCGACGCCTTCCGGCCGCGCACCTTCTCGACGGGGATCAGCCTTCCCTCGTTGTCGACGTGCATGACCGGCTTGATGCTCAGGATCGAGCCGATGACCGCCGCCGCCGCCGAAACGCGCCCGCCGCGGCGCAGGAACTGCAGATCCTCGACGGTGAACCAGTGGCAGATCGAGAGCTTCAGCTTCTCCGCATAGTCCCGGAGCTCGTCGACGCCCATGCCCGCGTCGCGCCGCTTTGCGAGCAGGTACAGAAACAGCCCCTGCCCGAGCGACGCGCACAGCGAGTCGACCGCGAATACCTTGCGGTCGGGGTACTTCTCCGCCATCTCCCCGGCGACGTTTGCGCCGACGGAGAAGGTCGCGCTGAGCGCCGAGGAAAAGCCGATGTAGAGAATGTCTTTCCCCTCCTTGAGCTCCGGCTCGAACAGCTCGTAGAAGTCCTCGCTGTTGGCGGCGGAGGTCTTGGCCATTGCGCCGGCGCGAAGCCGCTCATAGAGCGCCTTGTTCGCGATGCCGCGCGCGTCGGTCGTGTTCAGATACTGCTTGCCCTCCATCGTCAGGGAGAGCGGCACCACCTTCAGCTCCAATTCTCGCGCGATCGCTTCCGGCAGATCGCACGAGGAATCCGTGACAATCGTGTAGTTCGCCATGATCCATCCCTCCGTATCCTCCGCCACCGGCGGCAGTTGGGCAGATTATACCATATTCCGGTCAAAAGCGCAACTTCCGGCGACGCTCGCGCATGAGAAGCATGCCCCCCGCGACGGCGAACAGAGCCGCCGCGACGAGCTGCGACGCGCGCAATCCCGCGACCATCAGGCTGTCGGTGCGAAGCCCCTCGATGAGCGCCCGCCCGAAGGCGTACAGGAGCACGTACCACAGAAACATGTCGCCGGTTGACCGGAATTTTTTGCGCCGCTCAAAGATCAGCAGGAAGGCGACGATCAGAAAGCACCACAGGGATTCATAGAAGAACGTCGCCAGATGCCACGCGCCGTCCGACTCGATGTACACCGAGAGCGGGAACCATTGGAGCGACGGGTCGTCGACCCGAACCCCGAACGCCTCCTGGTTCAAAAAATTCCCCCATCGCCCGATCGCCTGCCCGAGCGGGATCGACGGCGCGGCGAGGTCGGCGAGCTTCCAGAACGGCAGCTTCCGGGCGCGGCAGTATATCCCGCCCACGAGAACCCCCGCGAGCACGCCGCCGTAGATCGCCATGCCGCCCTCGCGCAGCGAGAATATCTTCAAAAGGTCGTCCCGGTAGATCTCCCACGAAAACGCGACGTAGTAGAGCCGGGCGCCGACGATCGCCGCGGGCACGCACACGAGCGCGAGGTCGAGCGACATGTCCTTGCGGATGCCGAGCCGCTCCTCGCGCGCTTTCGCCAGCATGACGCCCGCGAGCACGCCCAGGGCGATCAAAAGCCCGTAGAACCGTATCGAAAAATCCCCGATGAAAAGCGCGTCCCGACTCAATTTCAACACAGTTTCGCCTCCCGAATCTCCCGCCATTATAATGATTTCGTCTAGGTAATGTCAAGAGTGGCAGGTTGCATCTTCCCCCGGAAGGGATTATAATAGTATATGGTGGATAAAACTGTCCGCCTTTATACCCGCGAGAAGGCGGAATCGGTAAATCCCCTTGGAACGCTTGCCGCGCCTCGAAAGCGTCGCGGAAGCGTTCGAATTGGCATTTACTCTGTTTGAAGCGAGGGCAACATGCGCAGAATTCGGGTGACCGGGAGGTTCTATATCTTCCTGATTGCGATCTTGATCGTAGCGTTTATGATCGTTCGCCCGTATCTGCCGCTCGGGAACAAGGAGGCCGTCATCACCTCGGCGACCGCCGCCTACACAAACAGAATGGACGCGGTGATCGTCCGCGACGAAGAGGTGTTCTCCTCCGGCACGGTCGCGAGGGTCGAGTACGTCGCGACGGAGGGCGCGCTGCTCGAGCCGGGGGACAAGATCGCCTACCTGTACTCCACCGGCTACTCGGAGGGCGAGCTCGTGAAGCTCGAGACGATCCGGCAGAACATACAGGCCTACCACAAGACGATCTTGAAGAACATCATTGACCCGAACCTGAACCGGCTCGACCGCATCGTCGACATGAAGTCGCTCGAACTCAAGGCGCTGGTTACGGGCAGGACGAGCGGAAACCTGCTCGACCTCACGCGCCAGCTCGAGACCGCGATGGTCAACCGGCAGGAATACATGCGCAGCAACAAGCGCGAGGACCCGAAGCTCAACAAGCTCTACCAGGACGAGACCACGCGGCTGAACTCCATCTCCTCCTGGCGCACCGTCGCCCAGGCGGACGAGGGCGGCGTGATCTCCTTCTACATGGACGGCTACGAAAAGACGCTCGTTCCCGAGAACCTCGAGGCGCTGACGCCCGCGGACATCAAGTCGGTGCTCGCGCGCGAGGCGCCCAAGGGCGAGAAGTCGCGGCTGACCGACATCTACCGGCTCGTCAACCAGAGCGAGTGGTACGTCGCGATTTTGACCGACGGAAAGTCGTGGAACCCGGTGCTCGATCAGGAGTACAAGCTGCAGTTCGAGGGGTTCGAGGACGTGCAGTACAACGCGAAGGTCACGCGCGTCAAGAAGATCGACAACGAGGTGCTGGCGGTGTTCCTGATCGACGACCCGATCGGGCCCCTGATCTACCAGCGCTCGGGGCAGGCGTCGCTGAACATCAGCCTGACCGGCCTGTCGGTCAGCTCCGAGGCGATCTACAACCAGAGCGGGCAGGCGGGCGTGTGGCTCTACGACGTGCCCGGCGGGACGTTCGTGCCGGTCGAGGTGCTCTCCAACGACGGACGGAACGCGCTGATCCAGCCGCTCGCGGGAAACGTGCTGCAGAACGGCCAGAAGGTTCTGATCAAATAGGGGACGATATGGAAACGCTTGAAAAAAACTTCCGCGAAATTTCCGGGCGGCTTCAAAACGCCTCCGCGAGGTGGGGCGGCGTCGAGATCCTCGCGGTCACGAAGACGCTCGACCCGGAGACGATCAACCCGGTCTACGACTTGGGCGTGCGGCTGATCGGCGAAAACCGCGTGCAGGAATTGCTCGCAAAGCGCGACAGGCTCCATCCGGGGCTGCAGGCGCACATGATCGGGCGGCTGCAGACGAACAAGGTCAGACAGGTGCTGCCCGCCGTGTCGATGATCCAGTCGCTCGACCGGTTGGATCTGCTGAACGAGATCGACCGCCGCGCCGGGGCGCTGGGAATCCGGATGCCGGTGCTCCTGCAGGTCAACATCGCGAAGGAACCGCAGAAGGCGGGCGTTCACGAGGAGGAGCTCGAGGCGTTCGCGCGGGAGGCGGCCTCGCGCTCGGGGGTGGTCGTCGAGGGACTGATGGCGGTGATGCCGCTCGTCGGGAATCCCGAGGACGTCCGGCCGCTGTTTCGCAGGATGCGCGCATGGTTTGACCGCCTGCGCGACACGGATATACCGGGCGCGAACATGCGCGTCCTGTCGATGGGCATGTCCGACGACTGCTTCGTCGCCGCCGGGGAGGGCGCGACGATGGTCCGGCTCGGGCGCGCGCTGTTCGGCGAAAGAAACTGAAATTGGGAGGAATCGCAATGGCTCGCAAGCAGGGCGGCGTAAACAGATTTCTGAATTTTATCGGTCTCGTGGACGAGGAAGAGCCGCAGAAGGCCCCCTCCGGCGGCTACGCCGACGGCTATGGAAGGCCCTCCACCTACGTGCCGCCGCAGCAGCGCCCGCGCACCGAGGACACGCGCAAGCGCTCGATCGTCCGCGACGAGCGCCCCCACCGCGAAAGCTACGGCTCGACGCGCGTCCCGCCGCGCAGGCCCTCCGAATCGGCGCGCTCGACCGGCTACGACTACACGCCGCGCGCGGGCTCCCGCTTTTCGAACCTCGATTCGACCGCGCCCCGCGCTCCCGCCGAGCCGCGCCCGGCGCCGCCCCGCGCGCGCCAGCGGACGCTGATGTGCTCGCTCAACACGCTCGAGGACTGCTGCGACGTGATCGACAGCCTGATCGCCGGAAACGTCGTCGTATTGACGCTCGACGGCATCGACCCGAAGCTCACGCAGCGCGCGATCGACACGCTCTCCGGCGCCGTATTCGCCCTGAGCGCGACGATCCGCAAGGCGTCCGAGCGCACCTATGTGCTCGCGCCGAACACCGTGGAGGTCAACGAGACCTACGACGTCGAGCGGAGGTTCTAGCCGATGACGATGTTCGCCGTGTTTCAGGCGGCCACCATCTTCCTGTCGGTCGTCCGCGTCGCCATCTTCGCGTACTGGATTTTGACGCTTCTCAGGTTCAACAACCGGTTCATGCAGTTGCTCGCGAAGTTCGTCTACCCGTTCGTCGTCCCGTTCCGACGCCCGGCGATGTGGGTGATGCGGCGCACGGGGCTGCCGTTCGACTTCACGCTGCTGTTTTCCGTGATCGGCATCACGGCCGTGAACAGGCTTCTGTGGTTCGCCTACGGTCTGATGGGCATCCTATGAACGGGGAGCTCGGCGAGAAGCGGCTTCGGGAGCTGGCGCTGCGCGCTTCGCACACCGGCGAACCCGTGCACACGCGCTTTCTCGAGCCCCCGCTGGAATCAGCCGCCCGCGCGGCCGCGAACGCCGCCGGGTGCCGCGTGGACTTCTTCGGCGGCTATCCGAATGCGGAGCGCCGCGTCGCCGCGTTTTACACGGACGCGCCGGGGGACTGGCCGATCGAGCGGCTGAGGCTTACGTGGAACCCGAAGTACGGCTCGCCCGGCCACCGGGACATCCTGGGCGCGATCATGGCGCTCGGCGTCGTGCGCGCGTCGCTCGGGGACATCGCGCTCGCGGACGGGCACGCGATCGCGTTCGCGCACAGAGACGTCGCGGACTACGTGCTGTTGAACCTCGAATCCGCCGGCCGCGTGAAGCTCGAGGCGGAGCGGGATTTTGGCGACTTCGAGGCGGCGGAGCCCGGGGGCGCGCTTGCGCGCCGCACGGTCGCGTCCGAGCGGCTCGACGCGCTTGTCGCCGCGGCGTTCCGGCTGTCCCGCGAGGCTTCACAAAAGCTGATCGCGTCGGAGCTCGTCAAGGTGAACCATGCCGTCAATCCGCGGCCGGACGCGAGGCTCTCGGCGGGCGACGTCGTCTCCGCGCGCGGGTACGGCCGCTTCAAGCTCGTTGAGGTCACCGGCGAGACCCGCAGGGGGCGGCTCGGCGTTAACATCTTCATGTTCGGAAAGTGAAGAAAAATCAACTTTTCGGCGCGCAGGGAGGAATTCTCTCCGCGCCCGCCGAATATCGAAGCAGGGTACCTGTGCACTTCTAGCTACGAAAGGAAGAGGGAACATGCCGATCAGTGTGAAAGATATTCAGGAAAAAGAGTTCAGCCGCCAGAAGCGCGACGGCTATATGGTCGAGGAGGTCGACGATTTTCTCGACCAGATCGCCGACCAGCTCAGCGTTCTTGTCCGGGAGAACATGGCCCTCGCCGAGAAGCTGAAGGCCGCCGAATCCGCCCCGGCCCCGCTGTTCGCGCCCGCCGCGCCGGCGCCCGTCGTCCCGGCGCCCGCCGCCCCGAGCGCGGACCCCGCCTACGACGAGCCGAGCTATTTCAAAAACCTCGAGCTTGCGATGCGGGACACCCTGGTCGGCGCGCAGCGCATCGCCGACGACACCGTCGCCGACGCGCGCAAGAAGGCGCAGCAGCTCGTCGCCGCCGCCGAGGAGCAGGCCACGGCAATCGCCGCCAGCGCCAAGGCCGAGGCGGAGACCGTCAAGGCCGAGGCCGACGGCATCCGCAAGGCGATCTCCGGCTACCGCACCGCGTTCCGCCGCCTCGTCGAGGGACAGGTGAAGGTGCTCAAGGATACCGAGTCGCTGTTCGACTGATCAAGGCTACCCAAGGGATGCATGAAGGGGCCGCAGTCCCTCAGACCATCAACAGAGTCCGCTCCTCCCTTGGGGATGGATGAAGGGGTCGAAACCCCTTCATTTTCAATCCGCAGGCGACGGCGTGTACGTCGCCGAGGAGCGCAGCATGTCCGCGCTTCCTTGCAGGATTTCCGGCCGTGAGCGAAGCGAGCAGGAAATCCTGAATTCCGGAAAATGCGGGATCGCATTTTTCGGAGAGCGACGCCCCTTGCCCGCGGGCAGGGCGTTTTTCGGGTATACGCCCGTCCGCGCCAGGGTAAAATTCTGGAAGAGGGGGGCGCGCGGATGGACGAGAGGTTGGCGGATCGGCTCGACAGGATCGTCGGCTCGCTCGAGAGGATGCGGCTCGAGGAATACATGCAGTACGTCTGCAACCGCAGGCGGCTGATCTTCGACGCGCTTTTGCAGGGCATACTGCGCGGGTTCGGCTTTACGCTGGGCGTCGCGATGCTGGGCGCGCTGGTCGCGATACTGATCCGGAACATCGTTGTGGAGAACATCCCGCTGATCGGCGGGTTTCTCGCGGAGGTTGTGCATGCGATTCAGGCAAAGATGTAGCATGATCTGGCTCGCGCCGATCGTCGTCCTGATCGACCGGGTGACGAAGATCTGGTCGACGGGCCTGACGGACGCCGTGCGCGCGGTGCCGGGCATCCTGAACTTCCGCGGCGTCGAGAACTACGGCGCGTCGTTCGGGCTGTTCTCCGGGCGGACGGGGCTGATCGCGGCGGTCGTGCTCATCCTGAATTCCGCCGTCGCCTTCTGCCTGTTCCGCTATCCGAACATGCCCAGGGCCGCGCGCGCGGGGCTGTGGCTCGTGCTCGCGGGCGGGCTCTCGAACCTGTACGACCGGCTGCGCTACGGCTTTGTGATCGACTTCCTCGAGTTCGACTTCGTGCGCTTCCCGGTGTTCAACGTGGCCGACGTGTCGATCCTCACGGGCTGCGCGCTCTGCGTGCTCGCGCTTTTGAGGGCGGATCGGAGGCGTGCGAATGGCTGAGGCGCTCACCTGGACGGTCGAAGCCGGGGATGCCGGCGCGAGGCTCGACGCCTACATAGCGGACCGCTGCGAGCTCACGCGCTCGCGCGTTTCCTCGCTGATCGCCGGGGGGCGCGCGCTCATAAACGGCGAACCCGCTCCGAAGGCGGGCGTGAAGCTGCGCGCGCTCGACAAAATCGAGCTGACGATCCCCGACGCCGCGCCCGCGAAGGCCGCGGCCGAGGACATCGCTCTCGACGTCGTCTACGAGGACAGTGATCTCGCGGTCGTCTTTAAGCCGTCCGGCATGGTCGTGCACCCCGCGGCGGGAAATCCCGGCGGCACGCTCGTGAACGCGCTGCTCCATAAGCTCTCGGGGCTGTCCGGCATCGGCGGCGAGGCGCGCCCGGGCATCGTCCACCGGATCGACAAGGACACCTCGGGGCTGCTGCTCGTCGCGAAGAACGACTTCAGCCACGTATCGCTCGCCGGGCAGATCAGGGCGCACAGCGTCGAGCGCAGGTATCTCGCCGTCGTGATCGGCGGCTTCCGCGAGGAATCGGGAACCGTCGAGGCGCCCGTCGGCCGCCACCCGACCGACCGCAAGAAAATGGCCGTCCGCCCGGACGGGCGCGAGGCCGTGACGCACTGGGCCGTGCTGGAGCCGCTCCGGGGCGCGTCGCTTATCGAGGCCAGGCTCGAGACCGGGCGCACGCACCAGATTCGCGTGCACATGGCCTCGATCGGCCACCCGGTGCTCGGCGATCCGGTCTACGGGCCGAAGAAACCGCCGTTCCCGGTCAGGGGCGGACAGCTTCTGCACGCCGGGGTCATCGGATTCGACCACCCCTCGACCGGCGAGCGCATGCGGTTTGAGGCCGAGCCCGAGGATCGGTTTAAAATATGGCTCGACAGGCTCCGGGCGGATTGACATACGGACGAATCCGGCCTATAATATGAATGGGGCTGTATCAATTTTCAAGGAGGTGGACTCGGTGGACGACGCTGGCGGCGGAAGTAAATGGAATGCAGTCGGGTCGGCCATGCCGGTCCGCTGAAAATCGGTTTTCATAGCGCCGGGGCATCGCGCCGGCCGCCCGCTCCATTTT
The DNA here is from genome assembly GCA_012514855.1 of Clostridiales bacterium. The sequence continues at coordinate 6,106 of JAAYZL010000478.1, read as the reverse complement.
CATAACACTTCCACATCAGCAAAATGGCTCTGTCCGGAGCGGACAGCGTCTGCTTTGCATTGTGAAAGGAGTGAGGGAAATGTCCGAGAACCTCAGGAACACCGCGGGCGAGATCATGACGCCCGAATTTGTCCGGCTGAGCGCGGGGACGACCGCGCGGGAGGGCCTGCTGGAATTGCGCCAGTCGGGGCTCGACAGCGACGCCATGTACACGATCTACGTGACCGACTTCGACGACCGGCTGATCGGCGCGCTGGACTTGAAGACGCTGCTGTTCGCGAGCGACGACGCGCCGGTCGAAAAGCTGATGGACGCGAACGTGATGTCGGCGACGGTCACCGACGACCAGCGGCACGCGGCGAAGCTCGTGCGCAAGTACGACCTGATGTCGCTGCCGGTGACGGACGAGGGCGGGCTGCTCGTCGGCGCGATCGGCGTCAACAGCATCGTCGACGTCATCGAGGAGGAGAACACCGAGGACTTCGAGCGGATGGCCGCGATGCTGCCCTCGGAGGAGAGCTACGCGACCTCGAGCGCCTGGACGCTCGCGATGCACCGCATCCCGTGGCTGATCATCCTCCTGCTCTCGTCGCTCCTGTGCGAGCGCGTGATCCAGGGCTATCAGGGGTTTTTGCTGACCTCGGGCGCGCTGGGAATTCTCGTCGTCAGCAGCATGCCGCTTTTGATGGACGCGGGCGGCGACTGCGGATCGCAGTCCTCGACGATGATCATCCGCGCGATCGCGCTGGGCGAGCTGACGCTCTCGCGGCTGTGGGAGGTGCTCTGGAAGGAGCTTCGCATCGGCCTTCTGTGCGGCGCGGGCCTCGGCCTGGTCTATTTCGGCATCACGATGCTCGTCTTCGGGGCGACGCCGATGTCCGCGATGGTCGTGGGCGTGTCGCTGCTTCTTACGGTGACGATCGCGAACGTGCTCGGCTGCGTGCTGCCGATGCTCGCGCACGCGGTAAAGCTCGACCCCGCGCTGATGGCGGGGCCGCTGATCTCGACGGTTGCGGACGTGTGCGCGCTGCTCATCATGTTCTCGATCGCGTCGGCTATAATCTGATCTCCCCGATCGGAAGCTCCGGCTGCGCCCCGAGCGCGGGATCGACCGCGTTTTTCAGAAACGCCTCGACCTGCTCGGCCGCGCGGCCGGTGTAGTTTTTGGGTTCGAGCAGGTCGGAAAGCGCCGCGAGGTCCAGCGGAAGCGCGGGGTCGCTCGCGAGCCGCTCCAGGAGGTCGCTCCCGAGCCCGTCGGCCTTCATCCGCGCGGCCGCCGCCTGCGAGTGCACGCGGATCGACTCGTGCAACCGCTGCCGGTCGCCGCCCAGGCGCACGCCCTCCATCAGAATCTGCTCGGTCGCCATGAACGGCAGGTTCTCGCGCACGCGCTTCAAAATCATCGCCGGGTAGACGACCATGCCGGAGGCGATGTTCGCGTACAATTCGAGCACGGCGTCGGTCGCCAGGAACGCCTCGGGAAGCGAAAGCCTGCGGTTCGCGCTGTCGTCGAGCGTGCGCTCGAACCACTGCGTCGCCGCGGTCATCTGCGCGTCTTGCACGAGCGCCATCACGTGTCGGGCGAGCGCGCAGATCCGCTCGGAGCGCATGGGGTTGCGCTTGTAGGCCATCGCGGACGAGCCGATCTGCCCGGACTCGAACGGCTCCTCGACCTCGCGGAACGACTGCAGAAGCCGCAAATCCTGCGCGAACTTGTACGCGCTCTCGGCGACGCCGGAGAGCGCGGAGAGCACGCGGCTGTCGAGCTTCCGCGGATACGTCTGGCCGGACACGTCGAAGCACTTCTCGAACCCGAGTTTTTGGGCGATCCGCCTTTCGAGCTCGTCGACCTTGGCTCCGTCGCCGCCGAACAGCTTCAAAAAGCTCTCCTGCGTGCCGGTCGCGCCGCGGTTGCCGAGCAATTTCAGCGATTTCTGCGCGAAGTCGACCCCGTCCAAATCCATCATCAGGTCCTGCATCCAGAGCGTCGCGCGCTTGCCGACGGTCGTCAATTGCGCGGGCTGCAGGTGCGTGTAGCCGAGCGTCGGGAGCGCGCGGTGTTCCCACGCGAACGCGCGCAGCCGCCTGAGCACCTCGGCGAGCTTCTTGCGCACGAGCGCGAGCGCGTCGTTGAGCATCAAAATGTCCGCGTTGTCGGTCACGTAGCAGGAGGTCGCGCCCAGGTGGATCACGCCGCGCGCGCCGGGGCACGCGTCCCCGTAGGCGAGCACGTGCGCCATCACGTCGTGGCGCGTGCGCTCCTCGTGGGACGCGGCGTTTTCGTAGTCGATGTCGTCGATATGCGCCCGGAGCTCGTCCACCTGCGCTTTCGTCACCGGCAGGCCCATCTCCATCTCGCCCTCGGCCAGCGCGACCCAGAGCCTGCGCCAGGTCGAGAACTTGCGGTCGGGCGAGAAGATTTTTTGCATCTCTTTGCTCGCGTAGCGGCTGTTGAGCGGCGATTCGTAGGTGTCGCGCATGGAAATTCCCCCGCTCTATCGGATGATGAGGCTGTCGCGCTCGGCGCCGACCGAGACATATCGGATCGGGCACTTGACGCCCTTTTCGATGAACTCCACGTATTCGCGCGCGGCAGGGGGCAGCTCCTCGAACCTCCGGCAGCCGGAGATGTCCGCCTTCCAGCCGGGCAGCGCCTCGTAGACCGGCGCGCAATCGTCGAGCTCGGGCGTGAACGGGAACCGGTCGATGATTTTCCCGCCCTTTTCGTAGGCGACGCAGACCGGAATCTCGTCGAGATAGGAGAGCACGTCGAGCTTCGTCAGCGCGAGCTCCGTCGCGCCCTGCAGCATCGTGCCGTAGCGCGTGGCGACGAGGTCCATCCACGCGACCCTGCGCGGCCTGCCCGTCGCGGCGCCGTACTCCGCTCCGGCCTCGCGCAGGAGATGCGCCGCCTCGCCGGAAAGCTCGCCGACGAACGGCCCCTCGCCGACGCAGGTCGAGTACGCCTTTGCGACGCCGACGACCATGTCCACCTTCAGGCTCGGAAGCCCGCAGCCGACCGGCGCGAACGCGGCCAGCGGCGACGAAGAAGAGGTGAACGGATAGATGCCGTAGTCGATGTCGCGCAGCGCGCCCAATTGCGCCTCGAACAGCATGTCCTTGCCCTCGGCCAGCGCGCGCTCGAGAAGCTCGGAAGCGTCGCAGATGTGCGGGATCAGCGGGTCGCAGTACGCGTGAATCCACGCAAGCACTTCGCCAAAATCGAGCTTCTCCGCGCTGTAGCCGGGCACGATCACGTCGTTTTTCCAGTCGATCAGCCGCCGCAAGTGCTTTTCGAGCGCCCCGGGGTACTTCACGTCGCCGATCTGAATCGCCTTTTTCATATATTTGTCGCCGTAGATCGGGCTGATGCCGCGCAGCGTCGAGCCGTAGTGGTCCTTGCCGAGCCGCTTCTCCTCCCACTGGTCCTGCAGCGGGTGGATCGGCAGCACGAGCGCCGCGCGGTCGGAGATCTTGAGGTTCTCCGGCGTGATTGCGACGCCCCTTTCCCGGAGCCGGGCGATCTCGCCGACCAGATGCTTCGGGTCGACGACGGTTCCCGCGCCCAGGAGGTTCACGGTTCCCGGCTGGAACACGCCGCTGGGCAGCAGGTTCAGCGCGAACTTGCCGTACTCGTTGATCACGGTGTGCCCGGCGTTGTTGCCGCCCTGATAGCGCACCACGACGCCGTAGCGCTTCGCGAGGTAGTCGACCATGCGGCCCTTGCCCTCGTCCCCCCAGTTGATGCCGACAATCGCGCAGTTTGCCATCAGCAGCCACCCTTTTCGAATATTCTCGATCCGCAAGTTGGAAATCGTTCGGAAAAACGCGCCGTTTTCCGGATTTCTGAACATATTATAGCATTTTTTGCGCGAGAAAGCCAGACGCGGATTGTAAATTACAGAAGCTCTAGCACCGCGGCGCTCTGCAGCTCGAGACCGCGCCCGGTCAGATAAAAGGCGTCGTTTTCGAGGACGGCGAGCCCGGCCCCGACGAGCTCTTTTACGACCGCCTCGCGCCCGGCGAGAAAGTCCTTTCCGAATTCGCGCCGGAACGCCGACCGCGAAATCCCGTCCGTCATGCGCGTCGACAGCAGGATCGTCTCCTCCTCCGCCTCCGCCCGGAGGATGCGCTTGCGGTTTTCGCGCCTTCGCCCGCCGAGGTATTCGGAGAGCGACGCCGGGTTTTCGAACCGCTCGCCCGCGAGGAACGAGTGCGCCGCCGCGCCGAAGCCGAGGTACTCCGCCCGTTGCCAGTAGGCGATGTTGTGGCGGCAGCGGAAGCCCTCGCGCGCGTAGTTTGAAATCTCGTACCGCAGGTATCCCTCTTCTTCGAGCGTCGCGGTCGCGAGCCGCTGCATTTCGACGACTTCGTCGTCGCCGGGGATCTCCGAAGCGCGCGCGGCGATCGGCGTGTTTTCCTCGACGATCAGCGAGTACGCCGACACATGCTCGGGCGACAGTTCGACCGCGCGCCGGAGCGTGCTCTCCCATTGGCGCATCGTCTGCCCGGGCAGCGCGTACATCAGATCGAGGCCGACGTTTTCGAACCCGGCCGCGCGCGCCAAGGGGACGGCGGCCTCGATGTCCTCCGGCGTGTGGACGCGCCCGATGTCCTTAAGCAGCGCGGCGTCGAAGCTCTGCGCGCCGATCGACAGCCGGTTGACGCCCATCGCGCGGTAGGCCGCGAGCTTTTCCGGGGTCAATGTGCCGGGATTCGCCTCGAGCGTGATCTCCGCGCCGGGAACGACGTCAAACGCGCGGGCGACGGCCTCGAGCGCCTCCCCGATGAACGAGAACGGCACGGCGGACGGCGTGCCGCCTCCGAAGAAGATCGTCTCGACGCGGCGCTCCCTGTCCGACGCCGCCTCGATCTCGGCAAACAGCGCGCGGAAATACGCCTCCCACGCGTCCTCGCGCCCCGGATAGGACGCGAAGTCGCAGTAGGCGCACTTCGAGCGGCAGAACGGTATGTGGATGTAGACCGAAAGCGGGTTCATTTGACGCGCTCCAGTTTGAGGTTCGTCTTTTCCCCGATGAACGCCGGGAAGTCGTCGGGGTTGCCGACCGTGAATCCCGTCTTTTTCAGGGTGACCGCCTTCCCGGCTCCGATGAACAGCAGATAGTAGCCCCGGCACTCGACAAAGCGGGAGTAGCTTCTGTAGCTGGCCTCCACCTTCTGCAGCTCGTCCGTGCTTCGCACCGCGTCGTCCGAGAACCGGCAGTCGATCTCCATGTTCGGAATCCGCTGCAACCCGTAAATCCTCCGCGCGAGGCCGATCCGGTTGTGGTTAAAGAGCTGCCACGAGCGGATAGCGGCGACCGCGAGGCCGAGGATATAGATCTCCCGCATGCCGTTCGCGAATCCCATGCCGAGACAAAAGGCGGCGAGCCCGAGCCAAAGCCATGCCATGGGGTAACTCCACCTGGGCAGGCCCGCCCTCGCAAGCGCCCGGCATGCGTCCATGTCCAACGCCGTGCGCACTTGAAACCGCTCCTCCATGCTACACCTCCAGCACGTTTTTCCCCGTCACCTTCCTGACAAACCCGGGAAACCGGTCGACCTCGCCCTCGAAGAACCCCGCCTTGGGGATCACGAACGCGGAGCCGTCCTCTAAATAGAATGCGAAGTGCGCGCGGTCCGACCACACGCGCGTGATCGCGGGGTAGAGGATCTTGCCGTCCTCCTCGATATTGTGCGTGTACAGCGCGTCGTCCATGAACTTAAATTCGGTCACGAGCGCCTGATTCGGGCTCGCGGCGAGCAGCTTTTCGGCCATGCGGTTTTTCGAGCGCCAAAAGAACCACAGAAACGCGACGGCGAGCGCGAGGATGACGAGCGACATGGGCTTCGCGCCGGCCCAGATCACAAACCCGGCCGCGAGCAGCACGACGAGCCCGCTCGCGAGCATGCGCATGCGCAGCTTTTTCCCGTACGCGGCCTTGACGAGCACGCGCATGCCCTCGATGTTCGGCTTCGCGCTCGCGGCAAACTTCGGCTTCATTCGCTTCCCCCGTCAGTCCATTTTTAAAACGGCCATGAACGCCTCGCTGGGCACCGCGACGCTCCCGACCTGGCGCATGCGCTTCTTGCCTTCCTTCTGCTT
>JAAYZL010000067.1 GCA_012514855.1 Clostridiales bacterium | reverse complement strand
CAGTCCTCGACGCCGTCCATCGACCGCGCGATGCGCTCGAGCTCGTCCAGCGACACCATGAAGCCCCCGACGCACAATACGCCCCCCTCGCGCCCGGCGAGGTGCAGTTTCCCGTCCGCGCCCAGATAGCCGAGGTCGCAGGTGCGCACAAACCCGTCGGCGCTCAACGCGCTCTTCGTGAGCGCCGGATTTCCGAAATAGCCCCGCATGTTGCGCGCCGAGCGGATCGCGACATAGCCCGGGGCCTCGCGGCTGACGCCGACCTCGCGCCCCTCGGCGTCGACGAACTTAAGCGTCAGCTCGCCGACGCTCCGTCCGACGCACGCGGGGTCGAAGCCGTCCGGCCCGAGCTCCGCCCCGAACACCGTGCCGGTCTCGGTCGCGCCGTACACGTTCAGTATCCTCGTGTCGGGCATAAGCGCGTGCGCGCGCCGGGCGTCGCCCTCGATCGGCTTCGCGCCGCCCATGCGCAGGTAGCGGAGCTTCTCCGCGCACCCGGCGAACCGATCCTGCGAGTATTTGAGGATCAGCGAAAGCGCCGCGGGCACGAGGCAAAGCCCTGTCACGCGATGCTCGTCGATCATGCGGTACATCTGGCCCAGATCCATCACGCCGCTTGACAGCACCGCGGTCGCGCCTGTTCGCATCAGGCCCGCGTACACCGACGTCGCGAACGAGTGGTTGAGCGGAACCGTCAGCATCTCGACCGCGTCCGGCGGATCGCCGACGGCCTCCATGTGGGCCAGCCCCCGGGCGGCCATCGCGCCGGCCGTGACCTCGACCGCCTTGGGCTTGTCGGTGGAGCCGGAGGTGAAGAGTATGTCCGTCACGCTGTCCGCGCCCGGAAATTCGATGTCGGTCGGAAGATTGTCGCGGTGCGCGTGCGCGCGCACGTCGGCCAAGCGGGCGAAGATCGGGCAGTCCGCGATGTTTTCGTCGGCGACCAGCGCTCGGGCGTTCAGCATCCGGACGAGCGCGCGCACCCGGTCGGCCCCGATGCTCTGCTCGATCGGGGCGAACACCGCGCCGGCCAGCCGCACGGCCTCGCCGGCCGCCAGAAACAGCGCCGTCTGCTTTGCCGCGACGACGACGACCTCGCCCGGCTCGACGCCCAGCGACTGCAAACGGCGCGAGAAGCCGAGGATCATGCGCCAGTACGCGGCATACGTCCAAACCTCGCCGCGCTCGATCAGACAGGGCCTTTCGGCGGCCTGCCTCGCATGCGCACAGATGGATTCGAGAATTGTCTCACACATGGAAATCGCCTTCCTTTTGCGGAAGTCCTCGGTGTGTGACGGGAAAGTTCAATGCTTGCTGCTCGGACAGGACGCGCCCAGGACGCGCCCGCCGCCCTGGATTCGCGCGCGGCGGCGCGGGGGACAGGTTTTATCTCGCCGATTATATCATATAGAGGGCCGCGTGTCCAGCGCACATTCGGGGTTTTTCGGCAGCGGAATGTGCATAAATTGCCGAAACCGCCCCGCCCTCGCCGGCAAATCCTCGCATGTTCGCGCGCCCGGAATGCATGCGGGGACTCCCGAGGTTTTCCGGAGATCGACAGATTGCCGCGATTGGGCTGCACCGAAATATCAGATCATGCTTTTGACGGCCTGATAGACGAAGCCGCCGCCGAAGTAGACGAGCAGGCAGCCGAGCGCGAGGATGATCCCCCGATAGACGCCCATGTTGAAGAACTTGCGCGTCTTGCCGATGATCGTGGAAATCGCGCCGTACCAGAGGAAGTCGGCGAGCATATGCCCGAGATAAAAGACCGCGACGCCGGCAAAGCCGAAGGACTTGTAAGCCTCCAGCAGGAAGCCGAGGCCGATGATCGCCCACCAGAGCAGGAAGTACGGGTTCGACGCGCTGATCAGAAGGCCCGAGAGGATCATGCCCCGGGAGCTGCCGCCCCCGCCCTCGACCTGAATGCGGATTTTGTTCCGGACGGAGCCCAGGATCATGTCGCCGCCGAAATACATCAGCAGCAGGCCGCCGACGATGCCGATTATGATCTGCGCCGCGTCCGACTGCAGGATCACGTCGAAGCCGAGGAAGATCAGCGCGATCAGCGCGATTTCGAGGATCGCGTGGCCGATCATGATCAGAAAGCCCGCCTTCGCCCCGCTGGTGAACGACTGCTTGATCGTATACGTCAGCACCGGGCCGGGCATGATCGCCCCCGAAAAGGCGACGCCCACCGCGGTCAACCAGAGCGCTGCCATAGGCCGCCTCCCCGCCTTATCTGCGTTGTTTGCAGCATATTACTACAACAAGCCGGCTTTGTCAACGGAAGAAGCGTGAATTGCGTGGATATGCGCGAAATGGACAAACCGGACGCCCCAAGGAAGCACTGATTTAATGAGGTGGTGGATTGCCGAGGCGATTTTTTGTCCCCACACGGAGCCAGCAGGGAGCCGTAGCAGCGCTACGGCGACCGGATGAGCGACAACGGCGTGCGATTCAAATCCGTTTGAATCGCGCGGTCGCGCAGCGACTGGTTCCCAAAGGGAACCACCCTGTGGGAGCGGAAAAGCGACCGGCAAGCCTGCCGCCGAATAGATCAGCGGTTGCCATGGGCGCGTCCCAGGTCCGTCAGCGCCTCGATGACCTCCCGCTGCGCCGCGTACGCCTGTTGAAACAGCCGATGATACCGCTCGTATGCCCGGTGGCTTTCGGGATCGGGCGGCACGACCTGGTCGCCCAGCCGGACGATCGCCCGGCAACCCTCCTGGACGTCCCGGAACACGCCCGCCCCGACGCCCGCGACGATCGCCGCGCCCAGCGAGGCCTGCTCCTCGCTCTTCGTCAGGCGCAGCGGCTTGTTCAGCACGTCGGCCTGTATTTTTAGCCACTGCGGGCTTCTGGCGCCCCCGCCGGAGGCGACCAGGTACTCGACGTCGAGCCCCAT
>JAAYZL010000066.1 GCA_012514855.1 Clostridiales bacterium | reverse complement strand
CGCGTTTTTCCACGATCTGATACAGCCCCGCCATCTCGAAGATCCTGTCCACGCGCGGCGCGGTGCGCGTGACGGAGACGCTTCCTCCCCGCCGGGCGAGCGCCTTGTAGCGCCCGATCACGAGGCCAATGGCAGAGCTGTCCATGAAGCTGACCCCCTCCATGTCCAAGACCAGATGCTTGACCTTCGGGTCGCTCAACAGCTTGTCCAACTCCGCGCGGATGGGGGCAACGCTCTCATGATCCAGCTCGCCCTTGAGCCTGACCGTCAGCTTGCCCTTGTACTTCTCATAGGAAAGCATGGAATCATCCCTTCGCCACTATGTTTATCGGGTATGATTCCATGCTTTCGCTGTCATATCCTTCATCGAATGGCGCGAATAAATGTCGAATCGCGCAATTCGTTCGACACCGGTCAGGCGCTTAGGATTTCGTCGACCTCCTCGCCGGTCATCGCCTCGCGCCTGACGAGCTCCTCGGTCAGCCGCATCAGCGCGTCCACGCGTTCGGAGAGCACCTCGGAGACACCCGCGTACAATTCGTTGAGCTTGTTCTTGCACAAATCCTTCGCCTCCGCGTTGTTTCCGCACGCGCGGGACAGCGCCCGAAGCGACACGGCGGGCTCCCCGCCCATGCCGAGGTCCATGACGAGCGTGCTGACCAGCTCCGCCGCGCGGGTCAGGTCGTTCGAGGCGCCCGCGGTCAGCGCGTCCTCGCCGCCGATGAGCAGTTCCGCGGCGCGGCCCGCGAGCAGCACCTGCACCTGGCTTTCGATGTCCTTCTTCCCGATCATCACGCGCTCCGGCGGGATCGACAGGTTGTACCCCGCCGCGCCGTAGCCCGCGGGCAGAATGCTGACGCGCTTGAGCTGGTTTTCCGGCGTCAGCGCGCGCGCAGCGACGGCGTGTCCGGCCTCGTGCAGCGCGATGGTCAGCTGTTCCTGCTTCGTCGCGGTGCTCTTGCGGTCCGCGCCGGCGACCGTCTTGTAGTACGCGCCGCGGATGTCGTCCGGCTCGATCTCGTCCGCGTTGCGGTTCGCCGCGGAGATCGCGGCCTCGTTGAGCAGATTCTCGAGCGACGCGCCGGAAAACTGGCTCGTGTCGTGCGCGAGCACCTCGAGGTCGATCTCGCCCGACAGCGGCTTGTTCCGGCTGTGCAGCTTCAAAATGCTCAGCCGCTCGTCTCGCCCGGGAAGTGCTACCTCGATCTGGCGGTCGAAGCGGCCGGGCCTGAGAAGCGCCGGGTCGAGCGTGTCGAGTCTGTTCGTCGCCGCAAGCACGATGACGCCGTAGGAGGGCCTGAACCCCGACATCTCGCTCAGCAGCGCGTTCAGCGTCTGGTCGCGCTCGTCGGAGGACTGGTCGTCGCGCTTCTTGCCCATCGCGTCGATCTCGTCGATGAAGATCACGCACTTTCCGGCCTTGCGCGCGGCCTTGAACAGCTCGCGCACGCGGTTTGCGCCGACGCCGACGTACATCTGCACGAAATCCGAGCCGGACAGCGCGAAGAACGGCACGCCCGCCTCGCCCGCCAGCGCCCGCGCAAGCAGCGTCTTGCCCGTTCCGGGAGGGCCGTACAAGAGCACGCCGCGCGGCATTCTGGCGCCGTACTTCGCGTATTTTTCCGGATTTTTCAAATAGTCGACGAGGCCCTCGAGGCTCTTTCGCGCCTCGTCGTTCGCCGCGACGTCCCGGAAGCTGCAGCCGGTCTTCCCCTCGGCGGGGTTCAGGCCGGCGATCTTCCCGGCGGGGTCGGTGCGAAGCGCCTTGGGCCGAATCAGCACCGACGCGATGAACAGCCCGACCGACACCGCGATACACGCGCGCGCCGCGATGTCGACCGTCTGCGCGGTGCGCCCCGCGAGCAATGAAAGCAAAACGCCTGTCAGCATCAGAGACAGCGCGCCGAAATTCATCAGATTCCAATTGCGCTTCAAAAATATCACCCCATCGTATTGAAACCATATATATTGTAACCGATCGGCTCGGGCGGTGTCCACGAACAATTTCCGGCAAAAGCGGCTAATCGCGCCGGGGGTGGGAAAACATAGGAACGGGAATGTCCGTCCACGCAAAAATCAGCGCGACGACCGCTGGAAAAACGCGGTTCGGCGCGCGATGCGAATAACCCTGGAGGCGATGGATTTGAAGCGGAAATGGGTGGCCTGGGCCGCGCTGGCGGTGGCCGTCGCGCTGTTGGGCGCGCTGGTCTGGCAGCTGGAATTCTGGAACTGGAAAAAGCTCGACCTGAACAAACTGACGGAATTGAAGCAGACGACCGTCGTGTTCGCCGCGGACGGCGAGAGCGCCGGCAGCCTCTACGGGAGCGAAAACCGCGTCTACGTGCCGATTTCGGACGTCCCGCAGCACGTCCGCGAGGCGTTCGTCGCGGCCGAGGATCAGCGCTTTTACGAGCACGGCGGCGTCGACACGGTGCGCCTGTTCGGCGCGCTCTGGCACGACATCCGGACGCTGAGCTTCTCGCAGGGCGCGTCGACGATCACGCAGCAGTTGATCAAGCTGACGCACCTGTCGAACGAAAAGACGCTCTCGCGCAAGGCGCAGGAGGCGCTGCTCGCCCTCCAGCTCGAGCGGAAGCTGACGAAGGACGAGATTCTCGAGCGCTACCTGAACGTCGTCTACTTCGGCAAGGGGGCCTACGGCATCGAGGCGGCGTCGAACGCGTATTTCGACAAGAGCGCGTCGGAGTTGACGCTCGCGGAGGGCGCGCTGCTCGCCGGCGTCATCAAGTCGCCGACGAACTACGCGCCGCATTTGAAGCCCGACAACGCGCTGAAGCGGCGCGATCTCGTGCTCAACGAGATGGTCGAGGGCGGGTTCATCTCCGGGGAGGAAGCGGCCGGGGCGAAGGCGGAGGCGCTCGCGCTCGCCCCGACCGGGCAAGTGCTCGCGCACGGCTGGTATATGGACGCGGCCGCGACCGAGGCGCAGGCGCTGCTCGGAATCACCGGCGAGGAGCTGCTCGTCGGCGGCTACAGAATCTACACGGCGCTCGACCGCCAGGCGCAGCTCTCGGCGGAATTGCTCTACGAGGACGGGGCGAATTTCCCGGATTCCGCCAAGGACGGCGTGCCCGCGCAGGCGGCGCTCGTCGCGATGAATATCCAAAACGGGGAAATCGTGTCGCTCGTCGGCGGGCGGAGCTACGACGTGCGGCTCGGGCTGAACCGCGCGACGCAGATTCGAAGGCAGCCGGGCTCGGCGATCAAGCCGGTGTCGACCTACGCGGCGGCGATCGAGCGCTTCGGCTTTTTGCCCAGCAACTTCATCAGCGACGAAAAGCGCGCGTTCGCGGGCGGCTATTCGCCCGGAAACGTCGGCGGCCACTACTACGGCGAGGTCACGCTGCGGGAGGCGCTGTCGCGGTCCCTGAACGTCGCGACGGTCGATCTGGCCGACACGATCGGCATCTCGTCGGTGCGCGCGCAGATCGGGCGGTTCGGAATCAAGCTCTCGGACGACGACGCGAACCTCGCGCTGGCGCTGGGCGCCCTGACCGACGGCGTCTCACCCGCCGAGCTCTGCGCGGCCTACGCGTCGCTCGGAAACGGCGGCATGCGCGTGACGCCGCACCTGATTCGCAGGATCGAGAGCGCGGACGGAAAGGTGCTCTGCGAGGCGCAGACGGAATTCCAGCGCGCGGTCACGCCGGAGACGGCCTATATGCTGACCGACATGCTGACGACCGCGGCCGCCGAGGGGAGCGCGAAGGCGCTGAACTCGGTCAACGCGCACGTCGCGGCGAAGACCGGAACCGTCGGCATGGACGGCGGCAACCGCGACGCGTGGACGGTCGCCTACACGCCCCGGCTCGCGGTCGCGGTCTGGATGGGGTTTGACGAGCCGGACAGGGCGCACGCGCTTCCCGACTGGGCGGGCGGCAGCAGCTTCCCCGCGCAGCTCTGCGCGAAGTTCCTGTCGGGCGCGGGAAGGGACTGGCTGAACGGCGATTTCCGGATGCCGCGCACGCTGAAGAGGGTCGTCGTGGACGCCCTGACGCTTCAGCAGGACAAAGCCGTCGCGCTCGCGGCCGAGCGAACGCCCGCGGAATACACGAAGACGGAGATATTCTACGCGAACCGCATGCCGGAAGTCATCAGCAACAAGTGGGACGCGCCGCTGCCGGTGACCGACCTCGCGATCGTGAGCTCTGCCGGCGAGCCGCCGAGACTGCAATTTACGTCGCGCGACGAAAACGCCGAGTATCTGCTGATCCGAAGGACGAACGGGCAAGCGACAATCGCGGCGGAACTGCGCGGCAAGGCGGGCGAGGTCATCGAATTTGTCGACACGGGCGCGGATCTGAACGAGGTGCACGAATACAGCGCAATCCCCCGCCACGCGCTGCTCTATCAGGAGGGCAACCTTGTGACGGGGGCGGAGAGCGCGCGCGTTCGATACCAGCCGGGAGGGCTTTTAAACCGCGTCGCGGAGTTCATCACCGGCGGAGGGACCCGGGAGGCGGCCCCGCCGGAGACGGAGACGGATCAGTCGCTGTTCCGGTAGGGGGTTTGAACCGCTTTGCGGATATATCACCGGCGGGGGCGCTCGTGAGGCGCCCCCGCCGGATACGTTATTCCGACAGGCGTTCCCGGGTTTCCCTTCCCGCGAAAATCATTCGCTGTCCTGGTAGACGCCCTCGGGCTTCGCGGCCCTCGGGATCGGCGTAAAGGTCAATTCCTCCCCCTCCGCGGTCATCCGGACGCGGTCGCCGAGCTTGATCCTGCCGTTTAAAATCTCCTCGCTCAGCGCGTCCTCGACCATGCGCTGGATCGCGCGCCGGAGCGGTCTCGCGCCGTACTG
>JAAYZL010000477.1 GCA_012514855.1 Clostridiales bacterium | reverse complement strand
CCCCCGCCGCGCGGCCGCGGAGAAGACGCTCTCCGAGGGCAAGGGCGACCGCGATTTCCTCGAGGCGGCCATCGAGACCATCGACGCTGTGATCGCGTTTGCCGACCGCTACGCCGATCTGCTCCCGGACGGCGGCGGGCTCAAGGACGCGATGCGCTTTGGCGCGAAGGGTTTTTTGAACGCCCTCCGCATGTTCCGCATGCTGCACCTGTCGCTGTGGGCGTCGAACGTCTACCACAACACGGTCGGGCGCTTCGACCAGTATATGTGGCCGTATTTGAAGCATGATTTCGAGCGCGGCATGTCCGAGGCGGACGCGCTCGAGCTCCTCGAGGAGTTCTTCCTGACCTTCAACCGCGACAGCGACCTGTACACCGGCATGCAGCAGGGCGACAACGGCCAGAGCATGATGCTCGGCGGCTGCGACCGCGAGGGAAAAGACGCCTCGAACCCGCTGACGGCGCTTTGCCTGACGGCGAGCCTCGAGTTAAGGCGCATCGACCCGAAGATCAACCTCCGCGTCAACAAAAATACGCCGCTCGACCTATACGAGCGCTGCACGGAGCTGACGAAGCAGGGCCTCGGCTTTCCGCAGTACGCGAACGACGACGTCGTGATCCCCGGCCTGACCGCGCTCGGGTACGCTTTGGAGGACGCGCGCGACTACACGGTCGCCGCGTGCTGGGAGTTCATCGTGCCCGGCGTCGCGATGGACATCCCGAACATCGGCGCGATGCCGCTGGCGGAAGTCGTGCGCGAGGCGTGCGTCGACGGCCTCGAAAGCGCCCGGGATTTTGCGGAATTTCAGGCGCTCGTCGAAGCGCGGCTCCGCGAAAAGGCCGCCGAGATCGCGGACGGCGTGAAAAATCTGTTGATCGAGCCCGCGCCGTGGCAGAGCGTGCTGATGGCGGGCTGCCTCGAGCGCGGCCGGGACATCAGCCTCGGCGCAAAGTACAACAACTACGGCGTGCACGGCACGGGCTTCGCGAACGCCGTCGACGCGCTCGCCGCCGTCCAAAAGTTCGTGTTCGAGGAGGGCCGCGTCGGCGCTTCGGAGCTCGTCGCCGCGATGGAGCGCGACTTCGAGGGAAATACGGAGCTCCTGCACGCGCTTCGAACGGAGGCCCCGAAGCTCGGCCGCGACCCGTCGTGCGAGCCGCTCGCGGACTGGCTGCTCGGGGCGTTCGCGGATTCCCTGGACGGCCTCCAAAACGAGCGCGGCGGCATCTTCCGCGCGGGCACGGGCTCGGCGATGTACTACGTCTGGCACGCCGACGGCCTCGGCGCGACCGCGGACGGCCGTCGGAAGGGCGAGCGGCTCCCGGCGAACTTCTCCCCGGCGCTGCTCCTTCAGGACGCCGGCCCGCTGACCGTGCTCGAGGGCTTCGCGCGCCCGGCGCTCAAGCGCGCGATCAACGGCGGCCCGCTGACGCTGGAGCTCCACGACACGGTGTTCCGCAACGACGAGGGGCTCAAAAAGGTCGCGCAGCTCGTGCGCACGTTCGTATTGCTCGGCGGGCACCAGCTGCAGTTGAACGCCGTCAGCCGCGAGACGCT
>JAAYZL010000476.1 GCA_012514855.1 Clostridiales bacterium | reverse complement strand
GACTACGCGTATCAGGTTCCCAAGGAGGAGGCGGTCAGGCGGCTCTCCTACGTCGCGGACACGCTCTCCCGGCACTACAACGAGCTCGAGCGCGTCTGGCAGGAGGATCAGAAGTTCCGCGCGCTCCTGAAATGGTGCCTGACGGTCGACAACGCGCAGTTCCGCCGCGCGTCGATCACGGCGCTCGCGGCGCTGAAGGACGACGAGGCCGAGGGGACGCTGCGCGAGGTGTTCATGCGGCCCGAGATCGCGTATGAGCTCAAGCTGAGCGCGCTGATGCTGCTTCGGATGCGCGGCGCGGACATGGGGAAGCTGCTGCCGCCGAGCATCGACGAGCGCGACGGCCTTTTGCCGGACCCCGAGCCGACGCTCGACCGGCTGCCGATCGGCTTCAGGCAGGCGGTCAAGTACGCCGCGGAGGTGCTCGAGGACGAGTACGGCGTCACGGCGACGACGGCGCTCGCGCTGATCATGCTGCGCGCGCTCGGTTCCCGGCAGATGGTGTTCTGCACGCGGGGCAGGATTCCCGCCTACGCCGCGGCGCTGCTTTATTGCTACCTGTCGATGCGCGGGGAGAAGCCGGAGTTCAGGAAGCTCTGCCGCCAGTTTGGGAGCCCGTTCCGCAGGACCGTCTACTACGCGCAGCGGATGGCCGACGCGATGGAGGAGGATGCCGATGGCGACCCCGATGGACTTTGACATGATGTTCCGCCAGGCGTTCGCGAAGAAGCTGCGCGGCGCGGGGGAGATCGGGGAGGAGGAGGCCGAGGCGCTTCTGGGCTCGGTCTACGAGGAGTGGGCAAGCGCCCCCGACGCGCGGCTCGGCGGAATCTCGCCCCGGCAGTGGTTTCTTGGGATGTCCTCGCCGGAGGAATTGATCGCCTGTCTGGAGGACTACGCCCGCGCCCGCGTGGACGTGCCCGATCTGCTGCTGGAGCGCTTCGAATCGCTCGGGGAAGATGCCGCTCCGGCGCTCGAAAGGCTGCTCGCCGACGGGGAAAGGCCGGGCGCCGCGCGCGGACACGCGCTGTCGCTCCTGCTGGAGATTGCGCCCTCGCGCTGCGAACCGCTCGTAGCGGATATCGTGCTCGGGGCGGAGGAATCGTCCGATCTCGCGGAGCACGCGGCGGAGGCGCTCGGCGAGGCGACGGGGATTTCCGTCCGGCAAAAGCTGCTCGAGGGCTACGAAAATGCGTCCGAATACGCAAAAATGCTGATTCTGGAAATTCTATGCAACTTTCCGGGCGACAATCGCATCTATATTCATATGCGGGACATGCTCGTCAACGATCCGGAGCGGCGCGCGTTCGCGGCGAGACTGCTGGGAAGGCTCGGGGACGCGCGGGCGATCGAGCCGATGAAGAAGCTGCTTTCGATGAGCGACCTCACGTATTTCGAGTACATGGAAATCCGCAACGCCATCGAGGCGCTCGGCGGCGAGGTGGTCGGCGAGCGGGAGTTCTACGGCGATCCCGACTACGAACATATGCGCAGCCTCGAGTAGGCCGAGGGGGGAACAGCGTGAATTGCGCGCACTGCGGAAAGAGGAATTCGGAGGACAGGCTGTTCTGCGGCTTCTGCGGAATGCCGCTGGGGACGCCCGAGAATAGGCCCGCGGGCGACGATCTCGAGCGCGCGCTGTTCGGGCGGCCGAAGGAGGAGCCGAGGCGCGCGCCGGAGCCGGTCGCGGACGTGCCGGAGGATCGCCCGGCGGAAAGGCCGAGGCGCGTTCCGGAGCCGGTCGCGGACGTGCCGGAGGAGCGCCCGGCGGAAAGGCCGAGGCGCGTTCCGGAGCCGGTCGCGGACGTGCCGGAGGAAGTGCCCGCCGAAAAGCCGGTTCGCCCCGGCCCGTTCCGGCCCATGCCGGGAACCGCGCCGCGGCGGCTGACGAAGGCGCCGGACCCGCTCGCGAAGCCGCTTTTGCACGAGCCGGTCGAACTGCGCGCGAAGCATCCGCCGGTGCTTCAGCGCTCCGCCGCCCCCGTCAAGCCGCGCAACCCGAACACGATCGTGCCGCCGCGCCCGGCGGATATGAACGACATGTTCATGGAGGACGGCGCCGACTTTGAGGACGACTTCGATTTCGACGACGGCGGGGGCTATCGGGAATTCAAGCGGCCGGGTTTTTTGGCGCGCCACGCGCGCGGGCTGGTCTCGCTGGCGCTTCTGCTCGTGACGCTTTTGATCGTCGGCTACTGGCTGTCCTTCGGCGAGGGGCGGTTCTTGCTCGCCCAGCTCGGCATAAGCGGCAACCCCGAGACCTATGTCGAGCTCGGCAAGAGGGCGGAGGAGCGGGGGGCGCCGCACGAGGTCGCGGGCGGGTACTACCTGAAGGCGCTCGAATTGAACCCCCGCGAGCGAAGCTACGCGATCAAGGCGGCGAACGCCTTCATCGTCGCCGAGAACTCCGGCAAGGCGGCCACGGCGATCGAGAAGCTGATCGCGATCGAGCCGGACGACGTCAGTGCGTATCTCACACTGCAGTCGCTCTACCCCGACCCGGCCGCGAGGCCCGTGAAGGTTCAGCAGCTCCTCGAACAGGGCTACCAGCGGACGGGCGACGCCCGGCTCCGCGAATCGTAAAAAAATTTTTCTCCGGGACTTGACAAGTCCCGCCGGACGTGCTATTCTGTCGCAAACGCGAAGACCGGGAACAAGTACGCCCGTCAGAAGCCCAAGAGAGCTGCCGGATGGTGCGAGGCAGCGGCGGAGGCGCGCGGAATACATTCCGAGAGCGGCGCACGGAAAGGGATTTTTCCCAAGTAGGATGCGACGGGTTCGCCCGTGAGCGCGATAGGGTATGAGCGTACCCGACGAGGATGTCGCCGCGAGGCGGCGTCAAATTGAGGTGGTACCACGGGCTTTCCAACAGGCCCGTCCTCAGCGGCAATTGCGGGGGGACGGGCCTTTTTGCGCCGCCGTCCCCAAACAAAAGGAGGGGGGATTTCGGATGGCAATCAAACTCGCGCTGCTCCTCGTGTTCTTCGCAATCACCGTGGCCATCGGACTCTACT
>JAAYZL010000475.1 GCA_012514855.1 Clostridiales bacterium | reverse complement strand
CGGGTTCGAGTCCCGTAGAGGTCGCCATTTTTATGCGTTTTACGGTCTCGGGCCTTTAGCTCAGTTGGTTAGAGCAGTCGGCTCATAACCGATCGGTCCGGGGTTCAAGTCCCTGAAGGCCCACCATTTGGTCCGGTAGTTCAGTTGGTTAGAATGCCAGCCTGTCACGCTGGAGGTCGAGGGTTCGAGCCCCTTCCGGATCGCCAAAGCCTCTCGGGTTGCCGAGGGGCTTTTTCTACATGGGCAGGAGGGATTGCGTGGGAGATGTCGAAATCGCGCGCGCGTTGGGCGAGCGGATTCATGCGTCCGGCGGAAGGGCGTACTTCGTCGGCGGCTACGTGCGCGACCGGTTGATGGGCGCCGAGACGAAGGACGTCGATCTGGAGGTCTACGGAATAC
The DNA here is from genome assembly GCA_012514855.1 of Clostridiales bacterium. The sequence goes on along the minus strand of JAAYZL010000475.1, from coordinate 3,509 downwards.
CGCCCTCGAAGCTGCGCGAATTGCTCGCGGAGTTCGGTTCGGTGCTGGAAAAGGGCGCCTCGTTCGGGGTCTTGTCGCTCAGGCACACGAACCTCGACGTCGCGATGCCCCGGACGGAATCCCGAACCGGCGCGCGGCACACGGACTTCGACGTGTCGGTCGACCCGTACCTTTCGACCGTCGAGGCCAGCCGCCGGCGCGACTTCACGATCAACGCAATGATGATGGACGCGGTGACCGGCGAGATCGTCGACCACTGGGGCGGAAAAAAGGACCTCGAGGCGCTTCTGATCCGGCACGTCTCGGACGACACGTTTCAGGAGGACGCGCTCCGGGTGTTCCGCGCCGCGCAGTTCGCCGCGAGGCTGAACGCCAGGATCGCCGACGAGACGATTGAACTGTGCGCCAAAATGGACGTCGAGAACCTCTCGCGCGAGCGGGTGTTCGAGGAGCTCTCGAAGGCGCTTCTGAAATCGGACAGGCCGTCGGTGTTCTTCGAGACGCTCCAAAGGACCGGGCACCTCGGCGAATTCTTCCCGGAGGTCGGGGCGCTGATCGGCGTCGGGCAGAACCCGAAGTTCCACCCGGAGGGAGATGTGTTCCGGCACACGATGCTCGTCGTCGACGCGGCGGCGGGGCTGCGGCATCGCGCGAAGGAGCCGCTCAATTTCATGCTCGCGGCGCTGTGCCACGACCTCGGCAAGGTCGACGCGACGGAGGTTCGGCCGAGCGGCCAGATCGCGTCGCCTATGCACCCGCTGACCGGCCAGCCGCTCGCGGAGCGCCAGCTCAGGCGTCTCACCGACAACGCGCAGCTGATCCGCTACGTCGTCAACATGGTCGCGCAGCACATGCGCCCGAACGCGATGGCCCTGCACCAGTCGAAAAAGAAGAAGACGCGCATGCTGTTCGACGCGTCCGTCTGCCCGGAGGATTTGATTTTGCTCTCGCGCGCGGACGCGACCGGCAAGAAGGACGGGCCGTATGACGAGCGGCTCGAGCGGTTTCTGTGGGACAGGCTCGAGGATTACCGCGAGTGCATGCAGCGCCCGATGGTCGCGGGGCAGGATCTGATCGACGCCGGCCTTCAGCCGGGCGAGGATTTCCGGCAGTTGCTCGCGCGCGCGAAAGAGCTACACTTTTCCGGGGCCGGGAAGGATGCGGCGCTTCGACAGGTGCTGCGGGAGCGCACCGGCGCGGCGAAGCGGAGATAGCCGCCCCCGCGTCAATCCCAGATCGCGAGCCACTCGCGCGCGCGGGCCTCGTCCGAAGCGATCTGGGCCCTGAGCGCCTCGGGGGTCTCAAAGCGGATCTCCGGCCGGAGGTACTTCAGATACAGCACCTCGACGCGCTGCCCGTACAGGTCGCCGTCGAAGTCCAGCACGTGCGCCTCGATCGTCGGCGCGCCCTCCGGGAGCGTCGGGTGGCCGCCCTGGTTCAGGATGCAGGAGAGCGTCCGCCCGTCCTCGAGCGCGATGCTCGCGATGTAGACGCCGTTCTTTTTCGGCGGGGCGGACTCCGAATCCGGGAGGATGTTGGCCGTCGGAAAGCCGAGCCTGCGCCCGATGCGCTTTCCCTCCGAGACGATTCCGGTGATATGCATGCAAAAACCCCCTCGCAAAATTTATTATACGCAATCGCGCGCCAAGACGCAACCTTTGACGCTCCGCACGCGTCTACCAATCGCGCGGAAAGCCGTAAAAAATCTGTAAGGGCTTGACGAACGCGATTTGTTGTGTCTATAATAAGATGAGTATATGGGCAATAGGGGGGTTGGTTCAGTGGATAACAGGGCGCGCGCGGCGACAATTCGAAAGGTTGAGCGCAAAATTCGGGCCAAGTACCGCAAGCGGTGCTGGGTTGTCTTTTTCATTGCGCTGTTCATAGGCATTGTTCTCGGAATTCTCGCGTGCGGGCAGGGCTGGTTTCCGGTGAAGGGCTCCCCGGACAGCAAGGTCGCGGACGAGGGGGCGACGGTCTCGACGCCCGCGCCGATTCCGATCGAGATCGCGACGCCGACGCCCGCGCCGACCGAGGCGCCCGTTACATATGTCGAACCGACGGCCGCGCCGACCGTCGAGGCCGAGCCCGAAGCCACCGACGAATCCGCCAGTTTGAGCGATCTCGCGGCGTTTTTCGGGTTGGCCGTGCCTGAGACCGCCGCGCCGACGCTGGAAGCTACGCTGCCGTCGATCATCACGCAGGCGCCCGTAACGCCGCCGCCCGCGACGCAGGCGCCGGTCATCACGCCCGTTCCGACGCCGACTGAGATCGCTCTGCTGACGGCGACGCCCGCCCCCAACGTGCAGGGCGCTTCGCTGCCCGAGGACGAGCCCGCCACGCCCGCGCAGGCCGTCGTCGACCCGAACGCGAAGGGCGGCAGGACAAACCCCATCCGCATCAAGGAACCCCATGCGTTCGAGACGCAGATTCTGGCCGACGGTTCGCCCCGAATCGACGTCTCCAACGCGAACTTTGAAACCGTTAGGCTCAGGATGTCGATGGACAACTACCTGATGCCCGACTACTTCTCCGCGAAGTACGCCAACCGCTACAAGCTGACGGGCTTCGAGGCGGGCACGGAGATTTCGCTGACGGTCGAGAGCTCGACCGGCTCGATGGCGGTCATCCCGCAGAGCGCGATCTGGATCACGTTCGAGGGCGCGTCCGGCGAGGAGAACCCCGGCTATCAGCTGATGGACGCCGAGATCGCGGGCCGCTACGACGTCACGATACTGCCCGGAGAGACGTTCAAGATCTACAAGCGCTTCGCCTATTCCGCCGACCCGCAGATGGAATATATGGTCGTCACCTATTACCTCGACGGGCAGGCGCACAAGGTCTACTTCAAGCTCGAGGTCGCGGCCCCGGAGCACGAGTACCCGCTGCTTGAGCGCGGAAGCCGCGGCGACGCCGTGAAGGCGCTGCAGGAGCGGCTGATCGCGCTCGGATATCTCAGCGACACGGCGGACGGCATCTTCGGCGGCAACACCGAGACCGCCATCCTCGCGGCGCAGGGGGCCGGCGGCATGACGGCCACGGGGAAAGCCGACAGCGCGTTCCAGAACTACATCTTCTCGCAGACTGCCGTTCCCAAATCCTGATTTCAAAGAATTCGCCCGCCGGAATGCTCTCCGGCGGGCGATTTTTTGAGGTTATACTAATTCCAAACGGCAATGCGTCGTCGCGCCGGATCTTTTTCCGCCCCGCTTTGTCGCTCTCCGCTCAACGTAGCTCTGCTACGCCTCGCTCCGGCTCCGTGCGGGACAGAAAAATCTCTCGCCGCTTTGGATGCATTGCTGTTTTCCATTGGCATTAGGCGGCGTTCGAAAAACGTTTCGGAGCCCTCTCCGCGACGGCGTAGGTAAGAACGAAGACCGCACGGCAGTCCGCGCGGATCAGCGCCTCCGCGCACGCGGTCGCCGTCGCGCCGGTCGTGTATACGTCGTCGACGAGCAGCACCGCCCTTCCGGCCACGGGCAGCCGCACGCCGACCGAGCCGCGCAGGT
>JAAYZL010000014.1 GCA_012514855.1 Clostridiales bacterium | reverse complement strand
GATGACGTTTTCGAGGAAATTGCCCATCCGGCCTTCCTTGATGTTCTCCGGCATCCAGTTGACCGAGCGGTTCGCCGCGAGAAGCCGGTCGCGCACGGCCGTCATGCGGATGAACCACGTCGAGCGCGCGTAGTAGATCAGCGGCGTGTCGCAGCGCCAGCAGAACGGGTAGTCGTGCTCGAAGCCCTCGGTCTTGACGAGCAGCCCGTCGCGCGCGAGCATTTCGACGATCAGCGGGTCGGCGTCCTTGACGAACGCGCCCGCCCACGGCGTGTCGGCGGTCATCCGCCCCTTCGGGTCGACCAACTGCAAAAACGGCAGGTCGTTCGCCCGCCCGACGCGCGCGTCGTCCTCGCCGAAGGCCGGCGCCTGGTGGACGATGCCAGTGCCGTCGCTCATCGTGACGTAGTCGTCGCAGACGACGCGCCACGCGGGCTTGTCGACGAGCGGGCGCTGAAAGTCGAACAGCGGCTCGTACTCCGTGCCGACGAGGTCGCGCCCGGGCATCGTCCTGCGGATTTCGACTTCGGCGTTCTCGCCGAGCACGGACCCGATCAGCGCCTTCGCCATGATGATCGTGCGGCCTTCGGAGGTGAACTCGGCGTACTCGGCGTCGGGGTTCACGCACAAGGCAACGTTCGACGGAAGCGTCCACGGCGTCGTCGTCCACGCGTAGAGCCAGGTGTTCTCGCGGCCCTTGACGCGAAAGCGCACGAACGCGGACTTGTCCGGCACCAATTTGTAGCCCTGCGACACCTCGTGCGACGAGAGCGCCGTTCCGCAGCGCGGGCAGTAGGGCACGACCTTGTGGCCCTTGTAGAGCAGTCCCCTGTCGGCGATCTGCTTCAGGCTCCACCAGACGGACTCGATGTAGCTGTCCTCGTAGGTGATGTAGGGGGCCTCCATGTCCAGCCAGAAGCCGACGCGCTCGGACATCTTCTCCCACTCGCCCTTGTACTTCCAGACGGACTGCTTGCACTCCCTGATGAACGGCTCGATGCCGTATGCCTCGATCTGCTCCTTGCCGTCCAGCCCCAGCTGCCGCTCGACCTCGAGCTCGACCGGCAGGCCGTGCGTGTCCCAGCCGGCCTTGCGCAGGACGTTTTTGCCCTTCATCGTCTGGTAGCGCGGGATCACATCCTTGAACGCGCGCGTCTCGATGTGGCCGATGTGCGGCTTGCCGTTCGCGGTCGGCGGGCCGTCGTAGAACGTGAACGGCTCCGCGCCCTCGCGCAGCGCGACCGACTTTTGGAAGATCGCGTTTTCGTTCCAGAACTTGATGACCTCTTGCTCGCGCGCGAGGAAGTCGAGATTCGCGGATACCTTCTCGAACATGCAAAAACCCTCCGAAAAAAATATGACCCCGTCCTCTCCATTGGGACGAAGCCTCGCGGTACCACCCAAGTTGGCGCAAAAAGCGCCCGCTCGCGGCGCTGTAACGGGCGTACCCGGCGGGGACTACCGGCAAAAATGCGTTCGACCCGCTGCTCCGGGGTGATTCCCCCTGTTTTTTCCGTCCGGGCTTTCACCGACCCCCGGCTCGCTAAATGGAAAAGTACAAGGGCGCTCCCCGTCATCGCACTTCTATTATAGCCGCGTTTTGGGGTTTGTAAAGGCGGGGGATGTTAAATTCGGGAAGGGTTGCGGTTTTGGTGCGTTTGTGTTATGCTTCGGTTGTTGGCAAAGAATGGAGGTATTTTCAATGCGGAGAATCTTCGCGCTGTGCCTGGTTTTGACGCTCCTGTGCGCGCCGGCGCTCTCGGAGGCGGCCGACGCGGACTACGTGTGGGCGTATCAGGGCGACGTCGCGTTCTTTGAGAAGGACGGAAAGGTAGGGCTTATCGGAAAGAACGGCGAGGTGCTGCATGCAGCGGAGTGGGAGGAGGTCAAGCCGTTTTACGAGGGGCTGGCGGCGGTGCAGATCGGCGGCAAGTGGGGATATGCCGACCTCGCGGGCGATGTGGTGATCGAGCCCGCGTGGAACGAAGCGCGGCCGTTCGACGGCGGTCTGGCGAGCGTGAGGCTCCGCGGCAGGTGGGGTATGATCGATTGCCGGGGCGACTACGCCGTCGAACCGGTGTGGGACGGCATCGACCGCTTCTCCGAAGGGCTGGCGGCGGTGCAGCGGAACGGCAGGTGGGGATACATCGACGCCGAGGGTAATGTGGCGGTCGAGCCGGTCTATGACCGCACCCTGTCCTTCCAGGAAGGGCTGGCGGCGGTGCTGGTGATGGGGGGCAAGTGGGGCTTTGTCGATCCCGACGGCCGGCTTGCCGTCGAGCCCCTGTGGGAGGATGCGTGGTTCTTCTCGGAGGGACTGGCTCCGGTGCAGCAGGGCGGCAGGACGGGCTTTATTGACCGCGAGGGAGAGGTCGTCATAAAGCCCCAATGGCTCGTCGCGGGTTCGTTTTCCGAGGGGTTGGCATGCGTCCTGACCAAAAACGGGTTCGGATTTATCGACGCGCAGGGCAATATGGTCATCCAGCCGTGCGGCTGGTCGGGCGCCGGCGACTTCAGCGAAAGGCTCGCCGGCTTCTGCGTCGACGACAAATGGGGATACATCGATGCGGAGGGCAACGTGGCCATCGATCCGGCGTGGGAGATGGCGTGGATGTTCTGCGAGGGGTTGGCG
>JAAYZL010000474.1 GCA_012514855.1 Clostridiales bacterium | reverse complement strand
GTATGGCGGAATGGGAGGCGGCAGTCCTGGACGCCCAAATGGACCGGCTTGACGCCCAAAATGCGAAGCGCAGCGGGAGCGCGGCGCTATTGACTGAGCGCATCGGGGAATTCGCCTGCGTTCACATGCCGCGGGACGACGGGCGGATCACAGCCGACAGCCATTATCTGTTTCAGATGCGGCTGGCACTGGACGAGCTGTCGGCGCCCCGGGACGCGTTCGTCGAGGCGCTCAACGCCGAGGGCGTCCCGTGCAGCGCCGGTTACCGTCCCCTGCACAGGATGGGTATGCTCCGCGGAGAGGCCTTCGTCAAGGCGACGGGGCGGACATGCTCCTTTGACGCAGCGGCGCTGCCCCGCACCGATTTGCTGTGCGACGCAGCGGTTTGGATTCCGGGCCGCGTGCTGCTCGCCGCGGATGCGGATATGCATCGCGTCGCCGATGCGATTGCGAAGGTGGTCGTCGCCTTTCGCCGTTGAGTTAATGTCCGATATATATCGCGCAGGCTGCAACGCTTTCTTTGCAGCCTGCGCGATACATAGTGCAGCAGCCTCCGGCCAAGCCGATGGTTCGGCCAAGCCGATGGTTTTCAAGTTCATTGCGTCAGGATCCCGTTGTCCTCTTCGATCAGCTTCAGGATCATCCGCTCGCTGCCCGTATTGGCGTCGATATACACCAGATAATCCAGCCCGTCGTGCCGCGCCATGAACTCGTAGCACAATACCTCCGTCGAGTTCACCGGGATCAGGCACAGCTTGGTTCCGATTACCTCCAGCAGGGGATTGACGCGCAGCATGGCGACGTCGGCGGACAGCGCGGGGGTCAGGCCCTGCCTCGGCACGTGGTTGCGCAGGTAATTCGCGGCTTCGACGCCCAAGACGAGCCCGTCCGCGAGCGAGACCTCCACCTTGACGAGGTCGGGGTACAGCAGCACGCCGTCCTGCGAGGAGGCGAAGTTCATCGTGATGATGCCCTCCTCCTGGTTCCAGTAGTTCACCTGCATCCCCTCGTACCCGTTGCGCGCGAGGAACTTCGAGGCCATGTCGCTCGCCTCCGCCTCGGAGATTTTTACCTGCGTCTGCCCGGATTCGCACAGCATGTACAGCACCTTGCCGCCCGCCTTGGTGACGGCGATGTCGATGAGACCGCTTTCGGTATCCGCCTCCAGCGTGAAGTTTTCCACAGGCAGAAGGCTCTCCCCCGTCACGCGCACGGAGCGCACGCGGTCCGCACCGATGTACTGGGTGGCGATCTCCTGCGCCTGCGCGGCGTCGACGACGCCCTCGCCCAGCGCCTTGAACGTATTGGTATCGCTCGCATCGGAGAAAGGCCCGTCGTACAATAGCACGGGGTATTCGATCGCGGGCTCCGTCAGGTTGTTGGAGGGGATCTTCGATACCGCCCGCGCGCCCGTGCCCACGTCAAAGACCACGTTGCCGTTGGGAAAGCTGTCCATCCACTGCGCGAAGCGCCCGTTGAGCAGCGAGCATCCGTCGTGCAGCGACGTGAAGATCTTCATGTCCTCTTCCGTCAGGGCTTCCC
>JAAYZL010000473.1 GCA_012514855.1 Clostridiales bacterium | reverse complement strand
GGACCGCGCACATCGCGCCGATATCCTTCGCGACCTGGTAGGCCATCGAGTCCAGCACGAGCGTCGCGAAGTCGTCGCCGGAGGCCATCATCTTTTGCACCTTGCGCATGTCGTTCGTGCCGAGGTACGCCGTCATGCCGCTGTTCCTGACGACCTTGTCGAGCATCTCCTCCTCGGTGTACTCGCCCGAATAGCACATCCGGATCAGCGGCGCGGCGGGGATCGACCCGCTGCGCTCCGGCGTGAACGCGCCCTCGCCGGACAGCGCGTCGTTGACGTCGATCACGCGGCCGTAGCGGTGCGCGCCGACGGTGATGCCGCCGCCCAGGTGCGCGACGACAAACCGGCAGTTCTCATACGGCTTTCCGAGGTTTCCGGCCAATCTCCGCGCGATCGCCTTTTGATTGAGCGCGTGAAAGACGCTGCTGCGCTCGATTCCGGGCATGCCGGTCAGCTTCGCGTGCCTGTCCATCTCGTCGACGACGACCGGGTCGACGACGTAGGCCGGTTTTCCGCACTCCGCGCCGATCTCGCCGGCGATGATCGCGCCCAGCGCCGACGCGTGGAGCGCGGCGGTCGCCGTGTGCAGGTCGGCGAGCATCGCGGCGTTGACGAAATACGTGCCGCTCTCGATGGGCTTGAGCAGCCCGCCGCGCCCGGCGATCGCGTCGATGTCCCTCAACTCCGCGCCCGCGGCGGTCAGCGCGCCGATGACGCACTGCTTGCGGTAGCCCTTCTGCGAGAGTATCGTGCCGAACGCGTCGAGAATCGCCCGGTCGTGCCGGATCGTCTGCTTAAGGATCGGCGCCTCGCCGTCGTACAGCGCGAACTTCGTCGAGGTCGAGCCGGGGTTGATCGTGAGTATCCGAAAAACCCCGTCCGGCTTGCGCGGGACCGACGAGGCTTCGGCGCTCGCCGGCTCGTCCGGCGGCGGCGGCGGCGCGGGTTTTTGCTTTGTCTGTCCGTCCATCGCGATGCTTAAGACGCAGTCGAGCCCGAGCATGCGCTCCGCGACGAGCGCGAGCTTCGTGTTCGCGCCCTCGATTTCGATCTCCATCTTCGAGATGTGTTCCCGCTCGGTCTCGTCGACGTGGAGCCGCTTGATGTTCCAGCCCTCGTTGCGTATGTGCCCGACCACGCGCCCGAGCACGCCGGGGATGTTCTCGACGAGCAGCTCGACCGTTTGCGTCTGTTTGTGCATCGCAGTCACCGTCCTCGTCCAGCAGTATAACACAAATATGGCTGCCGGACAACCGGGTCCTAGGTAAGCACTGATTTAATGAGGTAGTGGAGCGCCGAGGTGATTTTTCGTCCCCACACGGAGCCGGAAGGGAGCCGTAGCAGCGCTACGGCGACCGGATGAGCGACAACGGTGTGCGATTCAAATTCATTTGAATCGCACGGTCGCGTAGCGACTTGGTTTCCCAAAGAGAAACCAACCTTGTGGGGGCGGAAAAGCGTCCGGCGATCCCGCCGCCGAATAAATCAGTGATTACCTAGCCCGCCGAAAGCGCTTCGACCTGCTCCTTCACGCGGTCGAGCGCACTCTCCCACGGGGCGTAGTCCATCGCGGCGACGTACCATTTCTCGAGGTCGTCGTGTCGGCGTTTCGCCTCCCGCAGGCGTTCGACCGCGCGGTTGAGCAGCAGATCGTGCGCGTCGCGGTTGAACGCGTCCTCTCCGCGCAGGGAAAGCGCGTCCCGGAGATCGACCGCCTCGGCCGGATGGTCGACGGGAGCGCTGACGACGCTCAGGGACAGGCCGGGAAAATTCAGATGGTTGATCTCGTCCGGCAGCAGCGGATCGTACAGCGAAAGCACCGGGATGCCGCGGGAAAGCGCCGCGTCCCGGAGCCGCATGAGCAGCGGTTGCGGCGAAAACCCCCAGGGGAAGGCGACCGAGACGACGTTGTCAAGCAGCAGCGTCGGCAGGAACGACACGTAGCCCTGCGGGGAAAACGCCTCGGAAAACAGCTCGCGCTCCGCGGCCAAACCGTCGCCGGCCGGCAGCCACCGGTCGGCCAGTTCCCGCGCCAGACTTTCCGTCGCGCCGGCCGGCGTGCGCTCCCGCCATTCCCGCGCCGCGCCGCCGTTCAAAGTCGCGGCGGCATGGAGGCAGTCGTACGCGCGCAGAAAGCACTTTGTGATGTCCCGCGAGGTCTCGGAGATGGCATACCGGTTTTTTTCGAGCAGCGCCTCGTCCAGGCATTCCCCGAGGTTCAAAATGCCGTCCACGGCGCCCGGCAGCACCGGGTCGACGACGTGCGGCGCGGTTCCGTCGATCATCACAAAGCCGAGTTCCGGGGCCGCGATGCCGTCCAGGCTGTCGCAGTCGCTCGCGCAGTGGAAGAACTCGACCGCCCGGCCGAGGGCGCGCAGGTGCTCGGCGACGCGGCGCATGAACGTGCTCTTGCCGACGCCCGGCCCGCCCTTCAGGATGACCTTGCGCCGAATCTGCTCCGCCGGCATGATGTGCGCGAATCGGCTGTAAAACCCCCGGCCGGTGTTGCCTCCGGGGAAGTAACGCAATTCTTCCATGGCGCACGCTCCTTTCAAATGATGTATTTTATGCGGGGAGCGCATGCATCATGAGACGCATTCCAAGAGGATATTGACCGGACGCGCCCTAGGGCAATACCGCACAAATCGTGCGGGCGCGGGCGGCTGCATTTCCGCCATTTCGGGCCTGCAAAATTCTTGACGTAGCCCTGCTACGCCCGCGACTTTTGCAAACCCGATCTGACGAAAATTCATCTCGCCGGCGCGCGCCCTCTTTATGCGGTATTGCCCTAGGCAACCGCTGATTTATTCGGCGGCGGGCCTGCCAGTCGCTTTTCCGCCCCCACAAGGTTGCTTTCCCTTAAGGGAAAGCAAGTCGCCGCGCGACCGTGCGATTCAAATGAATTTGAATCGCACGCCGTTGTCGCTCGTCCGGTCGCCGTAGCAGCCTTTCACCCTACCCCCGGGTTTTTCCAAATCTGCCCCCAACGCGGCCCGAAGTCAAGAGAAACCTGTCCTTCGCGGCGTGTCCCGCGCGATTCTTCGCACGCATCCCCCGCCTGTGCATAGCATGGAGTGGCAGACAAAAGGAGGTGAAACCATGGATAATCAGGCTAGTATGCGCGCGGACGTCGGATTTGTCTCCGGGCAGAGGGGCTTTGTGTGCATGTGCTCAGCAAGGGTCATCTACTTCCTTGCCGCATTTCTGACGCTTGCCGTCGGCTTGATCCTCGGGGCGGTTTTCGTGGCAGTCATTCTGCCGGCGCTCCCCGCCATCATTGTCTTTGCCGCTGTTATGGCGGTCCTCATCCTCGCGCTGGCGATATATCGGCATTGCCTTTGCTGCCGGAATCGAAGGTGTGACTAGACGCCGCTCGGTGTGGAAACACACCGGGTACATACCGGCGATCCGATTTCCCGTTCCTTTGACCATTCACACAATTCCATAGGGGAAAATCCGCGCCGACCGCCCCTGCGCATGCAATCGGGCAAATGCGGGGAAACTCCGAAAAACGCGCTGGGAGGAATCGCCGTTGAAGAGCAGCGTTACGAACCGCCAGGTGTTTTTCATGCTGCTCCTGACGCTGACGACCTATACGGGCATCAGCATCCCGAAGATAATCGCCGAGAGTGCCGGCTCCGGCGGCTGGACGACGCTCCTGCTCACCGCGCTCGTCTTCGCGGCGTTTGCATGGGTGATCGTCCGCCTGAACAGCGCGTTTCCCGGGATGATGCTCTACGAGTACAGCCGGCGGATTGTCGGAAGGGCCGCCGCCTATGCGCTCGCGGTCTACTTCGCCCTGTATTTCCTGCTGGTGTCGGTGCACCTGAACATACAGCTGACCGCGGTGCTGCGCGCGGAATTCTATCCGAGAACGCCGCAATGGGCGATGCTCGCCGTGACCGTGCTCGTGGTCGGCAGCGTTGCCTACCGCGGCGTCACAAACGTCGGCAGGTTTTTTGAGGTGATCGGCCTGGTCTTTGTGATCACCGCCGTCATCACGCACTTTATCATGATCCTGCAGGGCGAGCCGAACGAGATACTGCCCCTGTTCCGCGCCTCGCAGATTCCTAGGTACCTCGCCGGGACCAAGGACGTCGTGATCGCGTTTCTGGGGATCGAGCTTCTGTTGATCTTTCCGCTCAGCGGGAAAAACAGCGCGCGGACGGCGGCGACCGCGTTTCTGACCGTCCTCCTCGTCGGGGTGTTCTACGTGGTCGTCGTGGAGAGCTGCATCATGATGCTGGGCATGGACTCGACCAAGAACTACAGCTTCGCGCTGATCGAGGCGATCAAGCAAGTCGACAACCCGATTTTGGAGCGGTTTGACATCCTTTACCTGACGGTCGGCTTCTCGGCGCTCGTGGCCGGCCTGTGCGGCGTGTACCTCGCGCTGGTCGAGTACGCCGCGCGGGTTTTGAAAAAGGCCCACCGGCTCGTGGTCGTCTTCGGCGCCGGCGTCGCCATCGCCGCGCTGAGCATCGCGGCCCAGATGCTGAAGGCCCCCCAGGAGATGTTCGAAACCGCGCTTATGACCTCGGGGATGGCCTCCGCGTTTCTGATCCCGGCGATATTATTGTTGACGGCGAAGGTGAGAGGGCTTGTTCAAAAACCGCGGTAAACTGATTTTCCTGCTGCTTCCGGTCGCACTGCTCATGACCGGCTGCTGGGATTCGCAGGACGTGAGCGACCTGAATCTGGGCGCGATGGTCATCCTGGACAGGCAGGGGGATGAGCTCTCGTTTACCGTGGAGATCGCGAGGATTTCCCCTCCGGGCGAAAGCGGAGGCGGCGGCGGGACGAAGCAGGCGTACCTGACGGGCGCCGGGAAGGATTTCGCCGAGGCGAGGGACGCGCTCGATATGCAGATGGACAAGCCGCTGTTCCTGGGCACCGTGCGCACGCTCGTCATCACCGAGCGGGCCGCCGAAGGCGATCTGGCCG
>JAAYZL010000472.1 GCA_012514855.1 Clostridiales bacterium | reverse complement strand
TCATATTGAGCCGCACGCTCTGGGAGCAGTCCGGCCACTGGGGGCACTACCAGGGCAACATGTACACGACGAAGATCGACGACATGGACTTCGCGATCAAGCCGATGAACTGCCCCGGCGGGATACTCGTCTACAAGCGCAGGCTCTGGAGCTACCGCGACCTGCCGGTGCGCTCGGGCGAACTTGGGCTCGTGCACCGCCACGAGCTCTCCGGCGCGCTGCACGGGCTGATGCGCGTCCGGTGCTTTACGCAGGACGACGCGCACATCTTCATGACCCCGGAGCAGATTCGCGACGAGATCAAGGGCGTCTACCACCTGATCGACGAGATCTACTCGGTGTTCGGCTTCAAGTATCACGTCGAGCTCTCGACGAGGCCGGAGAACTCGATGGGCACCGACGAGATGTGGGAGAAGGCCACCGACGGCCTGCAGGGTGCGCTCGACGACCTCGGCGTCCCCTACGTCGTCAACGAGGGCGACGGCGCGTTCTACGGCCCGAAGATCGACTTCCACCTCGAGGACTCGATCGGGCGCACCTGGCAGTGCGGCACGATACAGCTCGACATGAACCTGCCCGAGCGGTTCGACCTGACCTACACCGGCGCGGACGGCGAGAAACACCGCCCGGTCATGATCCACCGCGTCGCGTTCGGCTCGATCGAGCGGTTCATCGGCATTTTGACCGAGCACTTCGCGGGCGCGTTCCCGCTGTGGATCGCGCCGGTGCAGGCAAAGGTTTTGACGATCACCGACCGCGCGGACGGGGCTGCGCTCGCGCTGCAAAAAAAGCTCGAGGCGGCCGGCATACGCACCGAGATCGACCTCAGGAACGAGAAGATCGGCTTCAAAATCCGCGAGGCGCAGGTGATGAAGATTCCGTACATGCTCGTCGTCGGCGACAAGGAGGCCGAGGAGGGCACCGTCGCCGTCCGCTACCGCGGGCAGGGCGACATCGGCACGATGCCCGCGGACGAGCTGCTCGGCAGGATGCTCGAGGAGATTCGCACGAGGGCGAAGTAAGCGCAATCGGCCCCATACGAGCGTTCGGGCGGGGCCGATCTGAATAAAAGGAGGTACATTGATGAAGGCATTCACAAACGGGCGCCTCGGGCGCATTGCGCTGTGCCTCGCCGCGGCAATCGCGCTGTTGTCTTTCGGCTCGCTCGCCGAGAGCGGCGCGACTTGGGGCGAGCCGTTTTCGGCGCTCCCCGCCTTTGAGCGGGACGAACTGACGGTCTCCCTCGGCGCGGCGCGGGACATGATACTCGATGCGCACCGCGAGTGCGCCGTCAAAAGCGGCTGGGACGCCTACCCGGTCGAGATCGTGCACACCATGGTCTATGCGGTCGATTCCTTCTCGGACGATTGCGCGTCCGCGAAGCAGCATGAATACTATTATAATGAGGCGGGCAGCCCCTGCGTGCGCATCGTCGAGTTTTCGACGCTTACGGACTGTTTCAGCTTTGGGGTCGCGACGGCACATCCGGCCTCGGCGACCTTCTACGCCGACGGCAGCGCGCAGGTCCTCTACATCGGCTCCCGGCTGGACTATGTTCGCTCGCGCACGTACCGGAGTCCGCTGTGCCCGTGCATGCGCACCATAGACGCCGGGCACGCGTTCGACGGCGTGTATTCGACGGACGACGCGCCGGCGGCCTGACGCCCCTCCAAAAACGAAAACCCCTGTTGTGCGGCGGCGCAACAGGGCTTTCAGTAACTCTCGACTTTCTGTGCGGGCTTCTCCTTTTTCGGACACATGATCCCCTGCACCAGCAGGAACATGCCGACGGCGATTCCGAGGTCGCCTATGCTCGCGAGCCCCGGGGCAACCCACAGGATCGGGATCGTGTCGCCCAAAAACCACAGCGGCGCGTCCCAGCCGACCAAGACATATTCCACCATTTTTCCGGCGGAAACGCGCTCGACGATGCCCTCAAAAACCGAATAATTATGCACGATCGGCGAGATGGGCATCCGGAAGCCGTTCGCCGCAATCGCCGCAAAATTGAGCGCGGACGAGACGGCGATCACCCAGAAGGACGCCCTTTTGATGTTCAGAACGACGAACGCGAAGATCAGCGCGTATTCGATGGAAACCGCCGCCCACAGCCAGCGGTCGCTCGGCCACGGGAGCCATCTCGCGATAAGCCCCAGCGCC
>JAAYZL010000471.1 GCA_012514855.1 Clostridiales bacterium | reverse complement strand
GTCGTCGTCGATGTTGGCGATATTCAGGTCGAACAGATCGTTCAGCGCCATCACGAGCGAGCGGTGATAGGTCGTGTTCGCCGTGCTGAAGAGGTATGGCTTCAAAAGCTCCCAGCGCCTCTCGTCGGGAAGCGCGGGGGAGAACATGTCCTCTTTCGCGCCCGCGGAGATCATGTCGTCGTGGAGGTATGCCTCGCCGATCAGCTCAATCAGCCCCCGCGTGTGCTTTTGGAGCACGCTCGAGGTGATGATGTGCTCGTGCGTGTCGCTGATCGGCAAGGTGCTCGTCAGTTCGTACAGTCTGCTGTTCATTACTCTCTCCTTCAGGACGGCATGACCGGCTCGGCCTTCGCCGTCTGCCAGCCGTGCCAGATGCGGAACCCTTCGGCGTACCGGACGCCGCACTGTATGCCCCGGTAGCGGCACGAGACCTCGATGGTCTCCATGTTGTCGATCCCGCCGTAATCCGCAAGCCACGCGCCCTGCGAGACGTGGCAGGCGAGCATTCTGCGCTTCATCTCGAAGTGGTCGGAGATGTCAATGTAGCGCTCCGGGATGAAGTTCACGCCCGCGAGCGATTCCATGAACGCGATGGCGGGGGAATGGTCGAGCGCCCTGACCTCGGGGATCAGCGGTCCGACCTTCGACCAGAGGCCCGCGTCCACGGCCAACTGCGAGGTCTTGCGGTGGTCGGAGATGTAGTCCTCGGGGTTGTGAGTGATGATCAGGTCCGGGTTGAAGTCGCGGATGACCTTATTGACCGCGAGGCACGTGTCGACGCAGTTCTCGAGCTTTCCGTCCGGGAAGCCGAGCCAGTAGAACTTCGCGCAGATCAGCTTCGCGGAACTCTCCGCCTCGCTTTTGCGCATGGGCACGAGCTGCTCCGAGGGAATCGTTGAGCTACCGGTCGCGCCGTCGGTCATGACGGCGATGCCGATCGCATGGCCCTGCGCCGCAAACTTCGCGAGGCTGCCCCCGCAGCAAAGCTCGATGTCGTCTGGATGCGCGCCGATCGCAAGAATACGCATGGTCCACACCTCTCTGTCCGCGGAAGCGCGGCGCGACCGAAATCAGCCGCGCCCGGCGCTTTCAGACGGTATTTTTTAGAAATCGAAGTCCCAGATGTTGTCGTTCGTGAACACGGTGGTGCCGATAAAGATGTTGCCGGCCTCGTCGATGGTCACCGGGTTGCCGCCCTCGAAGAGCACCTGTCCGTTCTCGGGCAGCACGCCGTTGAGGTAGTCATAGGCGATCTTGACCGCGATGAAGCCCATGGCGGCCGGGTCCCACAGAAGCGTCGACTCGAGCACGCCCTCCTCGTAGTATTCCTTGACGGAATTTGGCGTGGCGACACCGACGATCTTGATCTGTCCGCTCAGGCCCGCCTGCATGACGGCCTCCGCGGCGGACGGGGTCTCGCCCGCGGCGACGCCCAGGATGCCCTTCAGGTTCGGGTAGCTGGCGACGAGGTTCTCGGCGTTGATGAATGCCTGCTGCTGGTCGTCGCCGGACTCGACGGTCGTGACGACAGAAATGCCCGCGTAGTGGTCAAGCACGTTGTGGTAGCCCTGGAGGATCTGGTTGTGGTTAAAAGCGCTCAGGGAGCCGGTCATGAAGGCGACCTCGCCCTCCTCGCCCATGACGTTGACCAGTTCCTTGGCCATCATCTCGCCCAGCTCAATCTGGCCGCAGCTTGCGACGCAGTAGAGTCTCTGGCTGGCGGGGACGTCGGAGTCGTAGGTGACGATCGGGATGCCCGCCTCACTGGCGCGGTTCAGCACCGGCAGCAGCGTGGACTCGTCGTTTGCGGCGACGACGATCGCGTCGACGCCCAGCGTGATGAAGTTGTCGATGATCGCTGCCTGCTCCTGCGCAGAGGCCGTCGTGGACGCCTGCAGGTTGACCGTGATGCCCAGCGCCTCGCCGGCCTTCATGCAGCCCTGGTTCGCGTAATCCCAGTAGGGCGCGCCGACCATCTTCGGTGCGATGCCGATGACGATTTCCTTGTCCTCCGCGACCGCGAAGCCCGCGAACGCGCCGAGTGCCAGCAGGACGACCATGAGCATGGAAAGGATCCTCTTGTTGAACATTGTTTTCTCCTCCTATCCGTTATTTCTACCGCGCTTACCGCGTGATATTCTCCTTTACGGCGAGCAGACTCCTTCGGAGCTCCCGCTCCCGGATCGCGTTGTTCACCCAGATCGTGAAGATCAGCACAATGCCTGTGAACACCATCTGCGTCAGCGACGAGATGCCCATCAGGCTCATCCCGTTTTTCAGCGCCGCGATGATGAGGAAGCCGATGAACGTGCCGATCAGGTTGCCCTCGCCGCCGGAGATGCTCGCGCCGCCGATGACGATGCACGCGATCGCCTCCATGTGGTAGCCGGAGCCCGCGTCCGGATAGCTCGTCTGCATGCGCGAGGTCAGGAATACGCCCGCGAGCGCCGCCGTGAAACCGCTCACGACGTAGATCAGGAACTTGATCCGCTTGACCCTAACGCCCGCGAAATAGGCGCTCTTTTCGTTATTGCCCATCGCGTACAGGAAGTTTCCGAACATCGTGTGCGTCAGCATCCACTGCCCGGCCGCGATCAGCGCGATCAGCAGAATAATTGTCCCCTTGACGCCGAGGATTCTGCTGTAGCTGAACGCCTCGAACGCCTTCTCGAAGCCGCTGATCGTCCAGCCCTCGGTGATAAGCGTCGCGAGCGCGCTGAACAGCACCATCGTGCCGATCGTGATGATCATCGGGTTCGCGTTTTCGAGCCAGATGACGAGCGCCCCGTTCAGCGCGCCAATCAAAATGCCGGCGCAAAGCGCGAGCAGTATCGACGCGGACAGGCTCAAGCCGAGCGTGATGTTCAGCGTGCCGGTCAGGATACTCGAGAGCGCGACGATCGAGCCGACGGACATGTCCATGCCGCCCATCAGGATCACCAGCGTCATCGCGACGGCGACGAGGCCGATCTCGAAGTTGTTCGCGATGATGTTCGAGATGTTTCCGGCAGTCAGATATTTCGGAGAGCCGATGCCGAACACAGTCGCGATGACCGCGAGCACAATCAATAAGTAGAGTTGCCGGGGGACGGCGATCCTGCGCCTAGTCATTTCCGCTCACCTCCAGCGCGATTTCATAGCGGCTTCTCAAGAGGTTCACAATCAGCGCGACGAGGATCAAAAGGCCGATGATCACGTCCTCGAGGTACGTGGAGATACCCAGAAGCACGATGCCGTTGGAGATGGCTGTCAAAAGCATCGCGCCCAGGAACGCGCCGATCGGGGAGCCGCTGCCGTCGAAACTCGCGCCGCCAATCAGCGCGGCGGAGATCACCTCAAACTCCATGCCGTTTCCAGCGTTCGACTGCACAGAGCCCATCCGCGAGGCGTACACGACGCTCGCGACGCCGGTCAGCAGGCCGCACAGCATGAACGACAGCGCTTTCACGCGGTCGGCCTTGACGCCGGTCAGCTTCGCGGCCTCGAGGTTCCCGCCGATCGCCCGAATCTGCTTTCCGAGCGGTGTGTAGTTCGAAAAGAATATCGTCAGCACGATCACGCCCGCGAGGATGAACACCGGAACCGGGATGCCCAGCCAGTCGCCCTGCCCGATGAACTTGAACGGCCGGGGCAGATTCGTCAGCCACTTCGCGCCGGAAATCTGCAACAGCAGACCGCGGATCAGGTACGAGGTCCCCAGCGTCGCGATCAGTTCCTTGATGTGCAGCTTCGTGACGATCAGGCCGTTGATGAGCCCCAGCAGGCCGCCCGCCGCGACCGCCGCCGCGATCGACAGGTACATGTTCCGACCGTCGACCTGCATCTGCGCGACGATCGTCGCGCACACCGCGAGCACCGCGCCGACGGACACGTCCATGCCGTTGCTCGAGATGACGAACGAGATGCCGATGGCCATGATGGACAGTATGCAGCCCTGCCGGAGCAGCCGGATCAGATTGACCCGTCCGAGGAAGGTGGGCTTGAGGACGCCGAAGATCGCCATGACGACCAGGAGCGTCACGACAATGCCGATCTCCTCGCGCTGCACGAGCTGCCGCTGGATGGTTTTCCACTTGCCTTTCATGCGCGCCTCCTGTTCACCGGGAGAGCATCCTGTCCGTCAGTTCCTCCGCGGAGGACTCGGACGGGCGGATGACCCAGCGGATCTGTCCCTCTTTCAGCACGGCGATGCGGTCGCACAGCTCCATCGCCTCGGGCACCTCCATCGTCAGCACGACGACGGACATGCCCCGATCCGCCAGCGCATGCAACAGCTTTCGGATCTCGTCCTTCGCGCCGATGTCCAGACCGCGCGTCGGCTGGTCGAGGATCAAGACGTCCGGGTCGGTGGCCAGCGACCGGGCGACTAGCGTCTTCTGCTGGTTGCCGCCGCTCAGGAAGTTGACGTTCTGCTCGTGCGAGGGCGTCTTGATATGCAGCGCGTCGATGTACTTCTGCGCGATCTCGGCCTGTTCTTTGCGATTGACGATGCCCGCCTTGCTCGTCCCCATCAGCGTCGACAGTGTGATGTTCAGCTTGACCGACAGGTTCGTCAGAAGGCCCGTGCGTTTGCGATCCTCGGAGATGTAGGCGATCTTCTTTTTCAGCGCGTCGTTGGGCGAATGTATGCGGATTTCCCGGCCGTCGAGGAAGATTTTCCCACGCTCGGGGCGCAAAATGCCGAACAGCGTGCTCCCGATCTCGGTCTTGCCCGCGCCGAGCGGTCCGAGGAATCCGAAGATCTCGCCCTTTCGCACCTCGAAGCTCACGTCTCGGTAGCGCGGCTCGCAGGTGAGGCCCTCGACACTGAGGCGAACCTCCCTATCCGAAAGGGCGCTCCTGCGGAACTTCTGTTGGATGTCGAGGTACGTGGCGCTACCCGTAATCATCTGCGCGATCGACCTCTCGTCGGTGCTCTCGACGCGGCCGGAGAATACGAGCTCTCCGTCGCGCAAAACCGTCACCGTGTCCGCCAGCTCCATGATCTCGTTCATCCGGTGGCTGATGTAGATGATGCTGACCTTGCGCTCACGGAGCCTCCGGATGACGGAGAACAGATTTTTGATCTCGTAGTCTGTCAGCGCCGCGGTCGGCTCGTCCATGATGAGCAGCTTCACGTCCAGCATAAGCGCCTTCGCGATTTCGACGAGCTGCTGGTTCGCGACGGTCAGGTATTTGACCTTGCCGTCGAGCGGAACGTTGATGTTCATCGAGTCCAAAATACCCTTCGCCTTCTCGCGGATTCTCTTCCAGCTCAAGGGCCTTGCGGAGAAGTCGATTAGGTTTGCGCAAAACGCGATGTTTTCCAGTACCGTCATGTTCGGAAACAGGTTGAATTCTTGGTGAATCGTGCCGATCCCCAGCCTCTGCGCGTCCGCGGGCACGCGGATGTGCACGGGCTTTCCGCGGAGCAGGATTTCGCCCTCCGTCGCCTCGTAGACGCCGGAGACGATCTTGATCAGCGTCGACTTGCCCGCGCCGTTCTCGCCGAGCAGCGCGTTGATCTCTCCCTCGTCGATGGAGTAATCGACGCCGCTCAGCGCCCGCACGCCGGGGAACAGCTTCGTGACCCCGCGCATCTCCAGCAACTTCGCCATCGGTTACGCCTCCTGTCGCGCCGTCGCCCAGTCGAGTCCAAGGTCGAGAAGCGCCGCGTCCGTCGGAACGCCGTCGGCGTCCCAGCCCATCATTGCGTAATAGGTGCGGATGCATTTCTTGAAGGTTTCGCGGTCGAGCCTGACGCCCTTGTGCATGCCGTAGTCGATCGGCTCGTCGAAGAAGCGGTCGGGTAGCGCGTCGTCCGCGGCGGTCAGCCCCTCGCGGCAGTTGAAGAGCCGAAACAGCGTCAGCCGCAGCTCGCCGAGGCGCATGATCTCGTAGTCCGAGGTCTCCCAGCCGGTCACGGCCGCCACCAGTTCGGAAAGGTCGCGAAGGCTCAGGACGCGCGTCGGCGCGGTCGCGAACAGGCAGATGCCCAGCGCGTCGACCGCCGACCAGAGCGTCGACAGCGCCTTGAAGTTGCGCACCTTCTTCTCGCCGAGATAGTCCATGCGGATGCGCTCGCGGATGCCGATCGCGCGGCAGTAATTCAGCGTGTGCGGCCAGCCGACGCGCGTGTCGAAGTCCCAGTCATGCTCGCAAATTACATAGCTCGGGCCGATCGGTCCGGTTGCATAGCCGAGCGCCAGGTTCGTCTGGCTGCGCGGCTCGAAGGCCACGATCTCGTTGCCCTTGACCGTCAATGCGTACTTCTCCGCGCCGTTTCCGATCTTTTCCGCTGCGCAACGCGATCCCTCGGCGAGAAGATCGCCCAGTCCCTCGCGTTCGCCGATCATCTTCAGAAGCCTCAACGCGTCGTTTTTCCCGTTGAAGGACAGGTCGAGATTTCCGGCGTCGAGCAGCCCGCGTTGGGCGACTTCCTGCGCGAACGAGATCACGTAGCCGGCCGTGCCCGGATCCATGCCGTACTCGTTGCACAGCACGTTCGCCGCGATCACGGTTTCCGCGCGATCGTTCCCGATGTTCGGACCCATCGATCCCGCGATCTCCTGATGGAGACCGCCGGACGCCGCGTCCTTTTCTCCGATAGAATAGCATTTGATGCAGTCGAGCGCGCAACCCGGGCACTCCGCGGCGCCGCGATAGAACGGCGCGAAATACTCCGGCTTGAATTTGTCGAGGTAGCCGCAGGTCGCAGACTGATAATTGTTCACACAAACGGACGCGTCGATGCCGTGGGTGTGTATCCAAACGCCGAAACCTGGCTGCTTGTACTGCCACATGGCGAGCGGGTTTTCGAACATACGGTGCTCGAAGCTCTCGCGGACGCCCTTGAGCGCCTCGGGATCGGCGATCCCGGGCAGCGCGCCGCCGACGAGCACGACCGCCTTGAGCCGCTTCGAGCCCATC
>JAAYZL010000470.1 GCA_012514855.1 Clostridiales bacterium | reverse complement strand
TACGCCCACGTGGACTGTCCTGGGCACGCGGACTACGTGAAGAACATGATCACGGGGGCGGCGCAGATGGACGGTGCGATCCTGGTGGTATCGGCGGCGGACGGGCCGATGCCGCAGACGCGGGAGCACATTCTGCTGGCCCGGCAGGTGGGGGTGCCGTACATCATCGTGTTCATGAACAAGGTGGACCAGGTGGACGACGAGGAGCTGCTGGAGCTGGTGGAGATGGAAATCCGGGAGCTGCTCAGCGAGTACGAATTTCCGGGCGACGACATTCCGGTGATCAAGGGGTCGGCGCTGTTGGCGCTGGAGGCGCTGACGTCCGGGAAGAAGGCGCTGGAGGCGCCGGAGTGCAAGTGCATCTTCGAGTTGATGGAGGCTGTGGACTCGTACATTCCGGACCCGGAGCGGGCGACGGACAAGCCGTTTCTGATGCCGGTGGAGGACGTATTCTCGATCACGGGTCGCGGGACGGTGGCGACGGGGCGCGTGGAGCGCGGGATGGTGAAGGTGTCGGACCAGGTGGAGATCGTGGGTCTGACGGAGCAGAAGCGGACGACGGTGGTAACGGGCGTCGAGATGTTCCGGAAGCTTCTGGACTACGCGGAGGCGGGCGACAACATCGGGGTACTTTTGCGCGGCGTGCAGAGGACGGAGATCGAGCGCGGGCAGGTTCTGGCGAAGCCGAACTCGATTCACCCGCACACGCACTTCATGGGACAGGTGTACGTTCTGACGAAGGAAGAGGGAGGGCGTCACACGCCGTTCTTCAACGGATACCGTCCGCAGTTCTACTTTCGGACGACGGACGTGACGGGGAACATCAAGCTGCCGGAAGGCGTGGAGATGGTGATGCCTGGGGACAACATCGACATGGAGATCACGCTGATCACGCCGATCGCGTGCGAGGAGGGCCTGCGCTTCGCGATTCGCGAGGGCGGCCGCACGGTGGGCTCCGGCGTCGTCACGAAGGTTCTGGCGTAGGCGAAAAACCTGTCGAAAGACGGAACCCGGTCGGTTTAACTAAAAACCGACCGGGTTCTGTTTTGTGGCCTTTGCGCACCGCGAGCGGCTCCGGCGGGTCGCGCGCATCGGGGTACGATGGCCTCACAAAAAGGCGCGCCGGAAAACGGCACGCCCTTTATTTAAAAATATTACCGGATCGCGATTCCCACGATCACCGCCGCGGCAATCAGCGCGACGATCGACCAGATGATGACGTCCATCGCCCCGACCGAGAGCTTGCCCTTCAGCCCGCCGTACGCGCGGTCGCGCCAGGGCTTGCGGGGTTCCCTCGGGCCGTCGCCGCCGCGCTGTTTCGCCTCTTCCTGAAGCCTGAGCTGATTGTCGCGGACGGGGTCGTGCCACTTCATTACTTCTTCACGAGGTACTTGCGCACGTCGATCGCGACCGCGAGCACGATGATCAGGCCGCGCACGATGTACTGCAAATACGGGTTGATCTGCAGGAAGTTCAGCGAGAAGTTGATCGCCTGCAATATGATCGCGCCGATGACGACGCCCTGAATCGTGCCGACGCCGCCCGAGAACGACACGCCGCCGATGACGCAGGCGGAGATCGCGTCGGTCTCGTAGTTGATGCCGGTGTTCGCGCCGACGGACTGTATGCGCGACGCCTCGAGGTAGCTCGCCAGCCCGTAGAGTATGCCGGCCATCAGGTAGACCAGCATGATCGTGCGCGCGACGTTGACGCCGGACACCGCCGCCGCCTCCTGGTTGCCGCCGACGGCGAACATGTTCTTGCCGAGCCGCGTCTTGTTCCAGATGACCCACATGATGCCGGCGATGCCCAGGAAGATGAGCACCAGGTACGGGATCTTGACGTCCGTCGCGACGAACGCGCCCAGCGGGAAGGTCTGCTGCGATGTGCCCACCGTGACGCCCAGAATGATCCACAGGACCACGGCCGCCGCGAAGATGTAGAGCGCCGCGAAGGGGATCACGAGCCGCCCGGCGTTGAATTTGCGCAGCTTCTGCTTGCACGCGGGCGCCAGATTTCCGAGCACCCATGTCAGGATTCCGATGAAGATCAGTATCAGCGGCACGTAGTAGAACGCGATATCCCCGAGTATGACGTTGCCGCCCGCGATCTTCAAAAAGTCGCGGTCGAGCGAGCCGAGCGCCTGCGCCGAGCCCGCGGACTGGCCCTCGATGTACAGGCAGTTCGCGCCGAAGGCGATGAGCTGCATGCCGAGCGTGATGATGAACGCGTGCATCTTCAGATGCGCGACGCCGAAGCCGTTGATCAGGCTCACGACCACCGCCACGGCGACCGCGGCCAGCAGCGGCCACAAAAACGGGTTAAGCTGCTCGGTCATCTGCGGGTAGTAGCGCGACGGGTAGTCGACGCGCTGCACGAGCGAGGCGCACACCGCCGCGGAGAGCCCGAGCACGCGCCCGATGGACAGGTCCGTGCCCGCGAGCACGATCAGCCCCGCGCAGCCCAGCGCCAATATGCCGCGCGTGGACGCCTGCTTCAAAATCTGCATGATGTTGTCGAGCTTCAGGAAGTTCGGCCGCGCGATCGACACGCCGACCAGGATCGCGCCGAGGATGATGTACAGCGCGTAGTTGAGGAGGAACTCCCCGGCACTTCTCTTTTTGAGGATTCTGGTGTTCTGCATCGTTCATTCTCCTCGGTCTAAACGTATTTTGCCGCGAGCGCGAGTATCGTCTCCTGCTCGCCCTGGACGCCGCCAAAGTCCCTGCCGCGCTCCAGAATGCCGGCAAGCCGCCCGTTCGACATCACGAGTATCCTGTCGCAGATGCCGATCAACTCCGGCATCTCGCTCGAGACCATCAGGATGCCCTTGCCCTCCTCGGCGAGCTTCAGGATCAATTGGTAGATCTCGAACTTCGCGCCGACGTCGATGCCGCGCGTCGGCTCGTCCAGGAGCAGTATCTCC
>JAAYZL010000469.1 GCA_012514855.1 Clostridiales bacterium | reverse complement strand
CATTTTATGAAAAAGCTGTTCAATACCATCAAGACCGCCGTTGTCAATGCCGCGAATACCGTCCGTGCCAAGGTTCAGAGCCTCGCCATCCGCAGCTTCGGCTTCTCCCGCCGCGCCCTTGCGGGCAACCCCGGCGAGGGCTACATTGACACCGCCATCAAGATCCTGATCGCGGTCGTTCTCGGCGCGCTCCTGCTGTTCACCCTTTACACCCTGTTCGGCGACACCGTCCTGCCCAAGCTGGAGGAGGCCATCAACGATATGTTCGGCTTCGGCGGCGCTATCGACCAGCTCGGCTAATATGCGCCCGGTTCTCTGCGGACTGCTCTTCGTTTCCGCATTGACGGCGGCCAGCGTCTCGGATATCCGAAGCAGAACCATCCCATATAGCGCATGCATCCTTTTAGCGGCGGCGGGGCTGATCTCATTCAGCCCCGCCCATCTTTTTGGACTTATCCTCGCTGTGCCGTTTTTCCTCGCCTCGGGCTTCGGGAGAGGCGGCGCCGGAGATACCATGCTGGTCGCCGCCGCAAGCCTGACGCTTGGCTTCTGGTCGGGGCTGGCGGGCTTGGTTCTCGCTCTGCTTCTCTTCCTGCTTTTTGCCGCTGCCGACAGGCTCCTCCGGCATATTCGGAAGCGGAATGAAGCGCCGCAGAGCTACCCGCTGGCTCCGTTCCTGTCCATCGGCTTTTTAGCCGCTTATATCATTCTTTAGGAGGTTTTTCAGCATGAGTATTTTCAAGAACCGAACGGTCATCGGTGTCATCTGCATTGTCGTGGCGCTGCTGATCTGCTTCGGTATCACGCCCCTGTTCAACAAATCCATCAGCCAGAAGGAAGAAATCGTCCGCGTGGCCAAGGCAGTGAACGCCGGCGAGCAGATCACAGCGGATATGGTGCAGAGCGTGGAGGTCGGCGCATATAACCTTCCCGCCAATGTGTTCCATGATACCGCATCGGTCGTGGGCAAATACGCCGTCACGGATATGGCTGTCGGCGACTACATTCTCCCCGCAAAGCTCTCGGACGCTCCCGCCGCCGAGAACGCATACCTCTATAATCTGGACGGCACAAAACAGGCTATGTCTGTGACCATCAAGAGCTTTGCGACCGGACTCTCGGGCAAGCTCCAGTCGGGCGATATCGTCAGCATCATTGTAGCGGACTATATGGATACCGGCGAAACGGTCACTCCTCCCGAGCTGCAATATGTTGAGATCATCAGCGTCACCGCCAGCACAGGCTATGACGCCAATACCGGCGAGGCTAATACCGAGGACGAAAAGGAGCTGCCCTCTACCGTTACCTTCCTTGTCCTACCCGAGCAGGCTCGTGTACTGGCGGAGCTGGAACAGGAGGCGAAGCTGCACCTTGCCCTCGTTTATCGCGGAACGCAGGAGGTCGCCGCCGAGTTTATCACGGCGCAGGATGCGCTGATCGAGGAGCTCTACGCCGAGCCGGAGGAAAACCCGGAAAGCAAGGCCGCCGATCCCGCGAATACTCCTGCCGAAAGCGAGGTGACCCCGGATAATGAACTTTAAGAAAAAAAGCATTTTCCATCGTGGCGAGGATGATGCGTATGAGCCGGAGGTGCAGGAAGAAAGCGGCGGCGTGCTTGCCGTCTGGGGCTCACCCGGCAGCGGCAAGACCATCACGGCGGTAAAGCTGGCAAAGGCGCTGGCCGAAAAGAAGAAAAATGTGGCGCTCGTCATGTGCGACATGACAGCACCCATGCTGCCTTGCATCTGCCCGCCCTTCGACTTGGAGTGCGAAAGGTCTCTCGGCGGCATTCTCGCCGTGCCCCGTATCAGCGACACGCTCATCAAAAACAACTGCATCACCCATAAGCGCCTGTCCTACCTGACCATCCTTGGCATGAAGAAGGGAGAGAACGAATACACCTACCCGCCCTATACGGAACAGCAGGCAACAGAGTTTCTGGACGGACTGCGGGAGCTTGTACCGTATATCATCGTGGACTGCGGGAGCTATATAGCCAACGACATCCTCTCCGCCGTTGCGCTGATGGAGGCCGACAGCGTCCTCCGCCTCGCCAACTGCGACCTAAAATCTGTGGGGTATTTCTCAAGCCAACTTCCACTCCTCAAGGACACGAAATGGGACGCGGACAAGCAGTACAAGGTAGCCTCCAATGTGAAGCCCCAGCAGGCCGCCGAGCATATCGGCAAGGTGCTGGGCTCTGTGTCCTTCAAGCTGCCGTACTCGCAGGAGCTGGAGGAACAGTATCTGGCGGGAACGCTGCTCTCTGATCTCTCCATGAAGGACAGCCGCGCATACCGCAAGGAGCTGGAACGGATTCTGAAGGAGGTGTTCGGGTGTTAGGACAAAAACGCAGCGCCTCCATGTTCGCCTCGACCGCGCCCAAAGCGTCGGAACAGGCGGAGAAGCTCACGGAAGTGATTAAGGAGAGCCCTATTCCCGCACAGCAGGAAACCTACATTCCCGAAGAAGATGCGCCCACCGTCGCCGTGAAACCCATAGCGGCCGGTCGGGCGCATTCTTTGTTTTTCACCCCGGAGGACGACGGGCGGGAGTTTTCCGACGTCTGCCGCGAGGTACAGGGATATATCGCCGCAAACTACTCCGGGCTAATGACGGGCGGCGGCACGGACAGCCGTGAACAGATCCGCCGCTATGCCGCGAAGTACATCCAGGATAAGCGCATCGCTGTCAAGGGCATGACCACAGACGAGCTGGTGGACGCGATCTACGCGGAAATGGCGGAATACGGGTTCCTCACGAAATACATCTTCGGCCAGGGCATTGAGGAGATCGACATCAATTCGTGGCGGGACATCGAGGTTCAGTACGCAAACGGCATCACCGAGAAGCTGAAGGAGCACTTCGACTCGCCTGAACACGCCGTCAACGTCCTCCGCCGCATGCTCCACACCTCCGGCGTCATCATGGATAACGCCAGCCCCGTGGTCACCGGCACGCTCGGAGAAAACATCCGTATTGCCGCCATGAAAACGCCTGTCGTAGACAAAAACGTGGGCGTCGCGGCCTCCATCCGTATCGTCAATCCCCAGAGCATGACTAAGGCGGACTTCGTGGACGGTGGCAGCGCGACGGACGAGATGCTGGACTTCCTTGCCGCCTGCCTGCGCTATGGTATATCCATCTGTGTGGCGGGTGCTACCAGCTCCGGCAAAACCACCGTGGCCGGTTGGCTTTTGACCACCATTCCTGACAACAAACGCATCTTCACCATTGAAAACGGCTCACGCGAGTTGTCGTTGGTGCGTGAGGAGAACGGCGCGGTCACGAACTCCGTCGTCCACACCCTGACCCGCGACAGCGAAAACGAGCGCCAGTGCATCACACAGATCACCCTGCTGGACATCGCCCTGCGTTTTAACCCGGACATTCTGGTGGTCGGCGAGATGCGCGGAGCCGAGGCGAACGCGGCGCAGGAGGCGGCCAGAACCGGCGTCGCCGTTCTGACCACCATCCATTCCAATTCCTGCGAGGCGACCTATCGCCGCATGGTCTCGCTGTGTAAGCGTGCCGTGGATATGTCCGACGCCACCCTCATGGACTACGTCACAGAGGCATACCCGCTGGTCGTATTCTGCAAGCAGCTCGAGAACAAACAGCGTCGGCTCATGGAGATCATGGAGTGCGAAATCTTGCCGGACGGAACCCGGCAGTACAACCCCATTTTCAGATACCATATCACAGAGAACCGCTACGAAAACGGCAGCTATACCATCGACGGATACCATGAGCAGGACATGAATATCTCAGCCAGCCTGCAAAAGAGGCTCATCGACAACGGCATGCCGGACGCGCAGCTCAAAAGATTACTCAGGAAGGAGGCGGAGATCGCTTGACCACACTTCTCTTGGTCGCCTGCGTCGGCATGATCGCCGGCGCTTTTCTTATCCTTCGCATTTCGCCCATGGACTTCACACAGGGCATCTTTCAGCGCCTGACCTCCGCTCCCAAGAGCATCCGCTCGGACATCAACGAGAGCACGCACCGTAAGAAGAAATCCTTCCTGCGGCGAGAGATCGAGGACGCGCAAGCCATTCTCAAGGCAACCGGCAAGGAAGCGCGCTTCCCCGTGGTCTGCGCCGTGTCGCTTCTTCTCTTCGCCATCGGTGCGGCGGTCGCCATCGTGATG
>JAAYZL010000468.1 GCA_012514855.1 Clostridiales bacterium | reverse complement strand
TCTCGGCGCTCGACTACCGGACCGACCGCGCGCTTCGCAGGGCGCTGAAGCGCGAGACGAACGGCGCGACGTGCCTGATCGTCGCCCAGCGGATAGGAACCATACGCGACGCCGACAGGATCGTCGTGCTGAACGAGGGCCGCGTCGCCGGAATCGGCACGCACGCGGAGCTCTTGAAGGGCTGCGAGGTCTACCGCGAAATCGCCTATTCCCAGCTTTCGGAGGAGGAACTCAAGCATGCATGACGACAATACGCGCTCCCGCCCGACGCGCGGCCCCGGGGGCGGCCCGCACGGCCCCGGCCCGCGCGGGTTCGAGAAGCCGAAAAATTTGAAAAAGGGCGGAATGCAACTGATCCGCTACGCCTCGAAATACGTCCCGGCGATAATCGTCGCGCTCACGCTTGCGATCGGGGCGACGGTTTTCCACCTGATCGGGCCGGGCAAGCTCAGGGACATCACGAACCTGATCACGTCGGGATTTTTCCTCGGCGTCGACCTCGCGGCCGTCGGGAAAATCGCCGGGACGCTCGTGGCGTTCTACGCTTCCAGCGTCGTGTTTTCCTACGCACAGTCGTTCATCATGGCGACGGTCACCGCCCGGATTTCGCGCAAGATGCGTCGGGACATCTCCGTCAAGATCAACCGCCTGCCGCTCAAATACTTCGACACGCACCAGTACGGCGACGTGCTGAGCCGCGTGACGAACGACGTCGACACGATCGGCCACACGCTGAACCAAAGCCTCGGCTCCCTGACCGGCGCGGTGTCGATGGTCGCGCTCTCGCTCGTGTTCATGTTTATACAGAACTGGATCATGGCGCTGACGGCGGTCGGGACGACGACGATCGGGTTCTTCCTGATGATGATGATCGTGATGCGCTCGCAGAAGTACTTCATGCGCCAGCAGGCGACGCTCGGCGAGGTCAACGGCCACATCGAGGAGATCTACACCGGCCACGGCGTCGTGACCGCGTCGAACGGCCAGGCCGCCGCGAAGCGCACGTTCGACGAGATCAACGGAAAGCTCCACGACAGCGCGTGGCGCTCGCAGTTCATGTCGGGGCTGATGATGCCGCTGATGCAGTTTATCGGAAACTTCGGCTACGCGGCGGTGTGCGTCGTCGGCGCGGCGCTCGCGATGGGCGGGCATATTAAGTTCGGCACGATCGTGGAGTTTACGATATACGTCCGGCTGTACTCGAATCAGCTCTCGCAGTTCGCGCAGATCGTGACGAATCTGCAGTCGACCGTCGCCGCGGGCGAACGTGTGTTCGACTTCCTCTCCGAAGGGGAGATCGCGGACGAGCGCGAAAAGGTGCGCAGGCTCGACGCGGTCATGGGCGACGTCGAGTTCCGCCACGTGAAGTTCGGCTATTCCCCGGATCGCACGATCATCGGCGACTTCTCGGCGAGGATACGCGCGGGGCAGAAGGTCGCGATCGTCGGCCCGACCGGCGCGGGCAAGACGACGCTGGTCAACCTCCTGATGCGCTTTTACGAGCTCGACGCGGGCGAGATACTGGTCGACGGCGTGCCGATCTCGGAGCTCAGCCGCGAAAACGTGCGCGCGCTGTTCGGCATGGTGTTGCAGGACACGTGGCTTTTCGAGGGCACGATCCGCGACAACGTCGTCTACGACAAGCGCGACGCGAGCGACGAGGACGTGCGCCGCGCGTGCAGGGCGGTCGGCATCGACCACTTCATCCGGACGCTGCCCAACGGCTACGACACCGTGATCGACGACAAGGCGAACCTGTCCGCCGGGCAGAAGCAGCTTCTGACGATCGCGCGCGCGATGATCGAGAACGCGCCGCTGTTGATCCTCGACGAGGCGACCTCCTCCGTCGACACGCGCACCGAGCTTCAAATTCAGCGCGCGATGGACAAGTTGAGCCTCGGAAGGACGTCGTTCGTGATCGCGCACCGGCTGTCGACGATTCGCAACGCCGACCTGATCCTCGTGATGCGCGACGGCGACATCGTCGAGAGCGGCACGCACGCGGAGCTGCTCGCGGCGGGAGGATTCTACGCGGAGCTCTACAACAGCCAGTTCGAGCAGGCGGCGTAGAGTTTCCAAAAAAGCGAACCCCCGGGCGCATCTTCGTCCGGGGGAATTTTCTATGCCTTCCCGAGCACGCTCTTCTCCATCTCGTCCTGAAACTGGTTGACGTACAGGTCGTAGTAGTACCCCTTGAGCTTGAGCAGTTCCCGGTGCGTCCCGACCTCGGTGATCCGGCCGCCGCGGACGACGAGTATGCGGTCGGCGGTGCGGATCGTCGAAAGCCGGTGCGCGATGATGAAGCTCGTCCGCCCGCGCAGGCTCTCGCGGATCGCGCGCTGTATCCGCTGCTCGGTCTCGGTGTCGACGGAGGACGTCGCCTCGTCGAGCACGAAGATCTTCGGGTCTGCGATCAGCGCGCGCGCGAACGAGATCAACTGCTTCTGGCCGATCGACAGCCGGTCGCCGCCCTCGCCGACGTCGGTTTCGTAGCCCTTTTCGAGCTTCAGGATGAATTCCTCTGCGTCGACGAGCCGCGCGGCCGCCTCGATCTCCTTGTCCGTCGCATCGAGCTTTCCGTAGCGTATGTTCTCGCGCACGGTGCCGGAGAACAGGTGCGGCTGCTGGAGGACGTAGCCGAGGTGCGACTGCAGCCACAGCATCGAGCGCGTGCGGTAGTCCGCGCCGTCGATGAGGATGCGGCCCTCGGTCGGCTCGTAGAAGCGGCAGAGCAGGTTGACGATCGTCGACTTGCCCGCGCCGGTCTCGCCGACGAGCGCGATCGTCTCGCCCGCGCGCACGGTCAGGTCGAAGTTCGAGAGCACCTCGCCGCCCTCCCTGTAGCGGAAACCGACGCCCTCGAACGAGATGTCGCCGCGCATGTCCGGCCAGTTCTCCTTTTTCGGGTGGAAGCTGTCGCCGAAGCGCTCGACGATCTCCGGCGCGTCCGAAATCTCGGGTTCGGTCTCGAGCATCGACATCACGCGCTCGGCCGCCGCCTGCGAGGACTGCAGGTCGGCAAACAGCCGCGCGATCGAGTTGATCGGCTCGAAGATCTGCGTCGCGTAGCTGATGAACGCCGCGAGCGTGCCGATCGTGATCGCGCCGTTGAGCACGTCCGCGCCGCCGAGGTCGAGCACATAGCACGTGACGAGCGCCGCGAGCGAGATGACCAGCGGCAGAAACAGCGCCGAGAGCACCGCCGCGCGCACCGAGCTCTTGCGCATCGAGTGCGTCAGCGCCTCGAACTCGCGCTCGTTCTCGGCCTCGCGGCGGAGCGTCTTGGTCGTCCGCGCGCCCATGATGCCCTCGTTGAACGCGCTCGTGATGCGGGAATTGAGCTTGCGCATCTCGCGGTAGCTCCGGAGAATCCGCTTCTGGAAGTACACCGCGAGCGCCGCGATGACCGGGATCGCCGACAGCACGATCAGCGCCAGCCGCCAGTTGAGCAGCAGCATCGAGACCGACGTCAGCGCGAGGAACCCGCCCGCCCACATGAGGTCGATCAGTCCCCAGCCGACCGTGTCGCCGAGCCGCTGCGCGTCGGTCGTCATCCGTGCGATCAGGTAGCCGACGGGCGTCCGGTCGTAGAACGAGAACGGCAGCTCCTGCAGGCGCCGGAACCCGATCCGGCGGATCAGGGTCGTGACGCCCAGTTCGACGCGGCTCGACAGCGAGCAGAACACGAACACCGTCAGCGCCTGCACGGCGACCGCGAGGAAGTACCGGATCGCGAACCCCGCGAGGCCGACCGTCGTCCGTCCCTCGACGAAGCGGTCGATCGCCTCGCGCGCGAACAGCGGGAACAGCACGTCGATCCCCGCGCAGAGGATCATCGTCGCGGAGATCCAGAGGAAGTGCCGCCTGTACGGGCGCGCATAGGTGAGCAATCGCCTCCATACGCGGAGGTCGAACCGCCTCGTGTAGTCCTGCTCCTCCCAGGTGTTCACGGCGCTTCACCCCCTTCGGAGAGCTCGCTCTCGAGCGCCGACTGTATCTGGTAGATGCGCCGGTACAGGCCGTCGGTGCGGATCAGCTCGTCGTGCGTGCCGATCTGGGCGACCTGCCCGCCCTCGAGCACGACGATGCGGTCGGCCTCGGAGAGCGTCGTCAGCCGGTGGGAGATGACGAACGTCGTCGCGCTCCGTTCGCCGGCCTCGCGCCGCTCCCGAAGCGCCTCGCGGATCGCGCGGTCGGTCGCGGAGTCGACGGCGGAGAGCGAATCGTCGAATATCAGCACGTCGTTCTCCTTCATAAGCGCCCTGGCGATCGAGACGCGCTGCTTCTGCCCGCCCGAGAGCGTCACGCCGCGTTCGCCGACGAGCGTGTCGTAGCCGCGCTCGAACTCCCTGGCGAAGTCGTCGACGCGCGCGATTCTCGCGGCATCGTAGACGGCCTTTTCCGGGGCGTCGGGGCGGACGATCCGTATGTTGTCGCGAACCGAGCGCACGTAGAGGAACGACTCCTGCATCACGAGCCCGACGCGCGCGCGCAGGTGATCCTTGCGGATGTTCCGGATGTCGACGCCGCCGATTTTGATCGCGCCGGACGTCGGCTCGTAGTGCCTCTGCAGAAGCAGCATCAACGTCGACTTTCCGGAGCCGGTCGCG
>JAAYZL010000467.1 GCA_012514855.1 Clostridiales bacterium | reverse complement strand
TGGTCGTGAGCGACGAGGTCGGCTCGTCCATCACGACGAGCTTCACGTTGTAGGAGAGCACCTTCGCGATCTCGACCTGCTGTTTCTGCGCCGCCGACAGGTCCTCGATCTTGTCGGTCGCGCGGAAATTGAAGCCGAAGCCGTCGAGCAAGAGCTGCGTCTCGCGGTTGATCTCCTTCCAGGCGACCCTGCCGCGGCGCGTCTTCAGCCGGTTAATGTATATATTCTCAGCGACGCTGAGCGTGTTTACGAGGTTGAATTCCTGAAAGATCAGGCCGATGCCCTTTTTGCGGGCGTCGATGGTGTCCCGTATGACGGTCCGTTCGCCGTTTAAGTGGATCTCGCCCGAGTCGGCCTGGTAGACGCCGTTCAGTATCTTCATCAGCGTCGATTTTCCCGCGCCGTTCTCGCCGACCAGCGCGTGTATCTCGCCGCGCCGGACGGAGAAGCTGACTTTGTTCAGCGCCACGACGCCGGGGAAGGTCTTTGTGATGTCCTTCATCTCGAGAATGTAGTCCTGCATGGGCAACCCCCTCCCCGCGGAACCGCCGGAGAGCCCGAGGGCCCCCCGGCGTGAGCGTTGGATTTCTCTAGAACCAGTTGAACTCGTCGCGGGTGTCCGGATAGGCGACCGGCGTGGGAAGCCTCGTCCAGCCCGGCTCCGCGGTGCCGTTGATCACGGCGTAGAGCGTCTCGACGGCGAGCTGGCCCTCGGCCACCGGGTCCTGCGTGGAGCACGCGGACAGCCATCCGGCCGCCATCGCGTCGTAGAGCACCTTGTTCGAGCCCATGGCGATGATCGTCACGTCGCCCGGCTTAAGGCCCGCGGCCTCAAGCGCGGACATGACGCCCGTGAGCATGCCGCCGTCGTGCGACACGATGCACTCGATCTGGCCGCCCTGGCTCGCGACGCCGTAGGCCGTCAGCATGTCGGTCATCTTCGTCATGCCGAGCTCCGCCTGGAAGTTGCAGTCCTGCCGGTCGAGCCACTCGTACTCCGGTCCGAGGTCCTCGGCCAGCGCCCTGTTGATCTGGATCGTCTGCATGTGGCCGGCGGTTCCCTCGATCGCGACGAGCTTCGCGCCGTCCGGGAACAGCTCCTTGATGGTCGCGCCCATCGTGTGGCCGTGCGAGGCCGCGTCGGGGCCTACGTAGTACTTCATGCCGACCGCGTCGAGCGCGTCGCCGGGGTAGGCGTTGACGCCGACCCACGCGATGCCCGATTCGTTCAGCGCCTCGATGACGGGCAGCGCGCCGTCGACGTCCGCCGGGAAGTACAGGAAGCCGTCATAGCCCTCGGCGATCGCCAGGTTCGCGTGCTCGAGCTGCGTCTGCTGGTTGCCCGCGCCGTCCAGAATCGTCAGCTCCATGCCCAGCCCCTCGGCCGTCCTCTCGGCGGACGGGTTGTACGCCGCGCAGTAGGGCGCGGTGAAGTACGCGTTCGAGAGCATGATGCGAACGGGCTTCTGCTCCGCCGCCGCGACGGTGGTCAGCGTCGCGAGCAACAAAAGTGCCAGCAAAAGGGATACGAGTTTCTTCATGATGGTTCCGCCTCCAAACTATCATTTTTTTGCACTTCGTGCAAAACGCGAGTCAAAACGGTCGGCCGGCGCGAAATTCGGGGGCTTTTGGCGGAGCTTGGGAGGATTTAAACGATTAAATTTGTCCGCAAAACAAAATTTAATCGTTTAAAACAACTTCCAACAAAAAACGTCCAGTCCTTCTTCGCGCTGGGGCAGCAACATTCGCTTCAAGAACCCGTCCTCTATTCCTCAATCGGTACACCTCATTATAGTCTCACGGACCCGATTCGTCAAGCCATTTTTTAAACATTTCGGCAATGTGCCGGGAAAAGCGCGCGCCGCGCTTGACATCGGAAGGGCGGCGTCGGTATAATAGCGCTCACGGGGGGTGAGATCGATGGTCAGCATGAAGGAGGTCGCGCTCAATGCGGGCGTGTCCGTCGCCACGGTCTCGAACGTCATTACCGGCAAGCGCTCCGTCAGCGAGAACGTGCGCCGAAAGGTGCTCGACTCGATCGAGCAGATGAACTATCAGGTCAACCTCGTCGCCCGCGGGCTCAAGACGCAGCGCACGAACACCATCGGCGTGATCCTGCCGGACATCACGAAGCTGTTCTTCCAGAAGGTGATCATCGGAATCCTCGAGGTGGCCTCGCTGAACGGCTATCGGATCAACATATTGTCGAGCTCCTACGACCACGACGCCGAGCGGCTTCTGATCAACATGCTGAAGGCGAGCTGCGTCGACGGCATCATCCTGGACTCCTGCGTGTCGATCGACCGCGCGCGCGCGTGGGCGGACGCGCTCGAGGGAAAGGGCGGGGTCATGCCGCCGGTCGTGTCGATCGAGAGCCGGCTGTTTTCCGACAAGCTCTCCTCCGTCGCGATGGACAACGCGCTCTACTCGGGCCAGATCACGCAGCACCTGGTCGACGGCGGGCGGCGGAAGATACTCTACGTGTCCGGCCCCCTGCACATCGAGCACGAGCGCGCGCGCTTCGACGGCTACCAGAACTGCCTCGTCCAAAACGGCATCGAGCCCGACCCGGTGCTCCAGAAGAGCGGCACGTACCTGTCGGAATCCGGCTACAACGCGGTCATGGAGGCGCTGAACGAGGGCGTCCGCTTCGACGCGGTGCAGGCATCGAACGATCAGGCCGCGATCGGCGCGCTGAAGATCCTGAAGGAGCGAGGGTTCCGCGTGCCGGACGACGTCGCGATCTCGGGCTTTGACAACCTGTTTCCGAGCACCCTGGTCTCGCCCGCGATCACGACCGTCGACGTGCCGAACTACGAGATGGGCGCCGCCGCGATGCGCGAGCTGCTCCACCGGATCGAGCACCCCGACGCGCCGCCGACGGCGCACGTGCTCGAAGCCCGCATCATCGTCAGGGCTTCCACGGTAAAAGATGCCACTTCTCAATGGGATCTGACCAACTGGTAAACCCCCGACCGATACATATTTCTTCCTCTCCAGGGGAAAACTCTCGCCCATGGAGGGTGATTCCGTGGACGATCAGCTTAGAACAGCACAGCAAAAACAGGAACTACTCAACCGGCACAGAGTCGCGCACGGCGCGGCGACGCTGACCACCGACCAGGGCGTGCCCGTCACAAACACCGACGACTCCCTGAAGGCGGGCGCGCGCGGCCCGACGCTGATGGAGGACTTCCACTTTCGGGAAAAGCTGACGCACTTCGACCACGAGCGCATCCCGGAGCGCGTCGTGCACGCCCGCGGCTTCGGCGCGCACGGCTATTTTCAGGTGTATTCGTCGATGGCGCACCTGACGAAGGCGAAATTCCTGTCCGATCCGGCGGTGCAGACGCCGGTGTTCGCGCGCTTTTCGACGGTCGTCGGCTCGCGCGGCTCGGCGGACACGGTGCGGGACATCCGCGGCTTCGCGGTCAAGTTCTACACGTCCGAGGGCAATTACGACCTCGTCGGCAACAACATCCCGGTGTTCTTCATACAGGACGCGATCAAGTTCCCCGACCTCGTGCACGCGATCAAGCCCGAGCCGATGAACGAGATCCCGCAGGCGTCCGCCGCGCACGACACGTTCTGGGACTTCGTCGGCAGCACGCCGGAGACCGCGCACACGGTCATGTGGCTGATGTCCGACCGCGGCATCCCGCGCAGCTTCCGGATGATGGAGGGCTTCGGCGTCAACGCGTTCAAGCTCGTCGACGCCGGCGGCGCATCGCGCTTTGTCAAATTCCACTGGAAGCCGGTGCTCGGCGTGCACTCGCTCGTCTGGGACGAGGCGCAGAAGCTCGCGGGCAAGGACCCCGACTTCCACCGCCGCGACCTCTGGGACGCGATCGAGTCCGGCGAGTACCCGGAGTACGAGCTGGGCATTCAGGTGATCGAGGCGGCGGACGAGCACAGGTTCGGCTTCGACATCCTCGACCCGACGAAGTTCTGGCCGGAGGAGCTGATCCCCGTGCAGAGGATCGGCAAGATGACGCTCAACAAAAACGTCGACAACTTCTTCGCCGAGACCGAGCAGGCGGCGTTCCACCCCGGCCACGTCGTGCCGGGCATCGACTTCAGCAACGATCCGCTCCTGCAGGGGCGGCTGTTCTCGTACCTCGACACGCAGTTGATCCGGTTGGGCGGCCCGAACTTCCACGAAATTCCGATCAACCGCCCGGTCGCGGTTGTCAACAACAACCAGCGCGACGGCTACCACCGCATGCAGATCGATCAGGGGAAGGTGAGCTACTCGCCGAACTTCCTCGCGATGAATTCGCCGATGCCCGCCGCGGAGGGCTACGTGCACTGCGAGGAAAAGGTCGAGGGCGTCGTGGTGCGCCGGCGCAGCGAGACCTTCAAGGACTTCTTCGGGCAGGCGGCGCTCTTTTGGAACAGCATGTCGGAACCGGAGAAGCAGCACATCATCGACGCGTTCCACTTCGAGGTGGGCAGCGTCAGGGACCTGCGCGTCCGCCAGCGCGTCGTCGACATGTTCGCGAACGTCGACCGCGATTTGGCCGCGCAGATCGCGAACCTCGTCGGCGTCGCGGCCCCCGCGCCCGGCATTGCCGTGGGAAAGCCGGGCTCGATGCGGTCCCCGGCGGTCAGCCAGCAGAACACGCCGCGCCACGCCGCGACCCGCAAGGTCGCCGTGCTCGCCGAGGACGGCTTCAGCTGCCGCGAGCTTTTCGCAGTCGCGGACGCGCTGACGGCGGCGGGCGTCCATTGGGAGGTCGTGAGCACCGACCTAAAGCCCATCACCAGCGAGGCCGGCAAGAAGCTGGACGTCGGAAAGTCCTATGTAAACGCCGGCTCGATCCACTACGACGCGGTGTTCATCCCCGGCGGGCGGAAGCACATCGAGCAGCTTATCCAAAACGGGGACGCGCAGCACTTCGTCAACGAGGCGTTCAAGCACTTCAAGGCCATCTCAGCGATCAACGCCGGCGTGGACCTGCTCGTGAAATCCCAGCTTCAGCGGGTTATGCTGGCAGACGAAACCTCGTCGAAGCTGGAGTCGGAGCTGGGCGTCGTGACCGTTCGCAACGTGCCCAACCTGACGGCCTTCTGCCAGGCATTCATCCAGGCGATCGCGGAACACCGCCACTGGGGCCGTCAGCCGGCCAAGCAGCTCGTGCCGGCATAATTGCACGCTTCCCGGACGCGGCGGAAGGAGGGGGATGCCATTTCAGACGCGGAAAGCCCGACCTGCGGGCGCGAAGGAATCCGGGGCCCCGGACGAAAGACGGCCCGATGCGTTCGCACCGGGTCGTCAACGCATGGGAGGGCCGGCCTTCTGAAATTTCACAATTTCCGGGCGAAGGCCGGACGGGAAAGCATTTCCCTCCGCAAACGCAAGCGTTTTCTCCCAGGAAATGCGCGAAACCGACGTACATGCCGTCGGTTTCGAT
>JAAYZL010000013.1 GCA_012514855.1 Clostridiales bacterium | reverse complement strand
GTCCGCGCTGGCGATGGAGGCGGCGCTGCACCCGGACCTCCAGTTCATGGCCGACGGCTACATGTTCTTCTGCGCGAAGGAGCCGACCTCGGGCGAGCTCGCGTTCTCGAAGACCGCCGAGGAGCACAATGCGAACGTCGCGAAGTACCGCCCGCTGTGGGAGGCGTACGACCGCCAGAGGCAGCTCGAGCGGCAGGGCGGCGGAACCTGAGCCTTGGGTTTTTCGGAGGGCTCGCCGGTTGGCGGGCCCTCAGCGTGTCGACAAAGTCGCCGCGCTATCCGGGAAATGCAGGATGCCTTTCCCGGAATGCAGGATTTCCTGTGGCGCTGCGCGCCACGGCCGGAAATCCTGCAGGGAAGCGCGGACATGCCGCGCTCCTCGGCGGCGTACATGCCGTCGCCTGCGGATTGAAAATGAAGGGGTTTCGACCCCTTCATCCATCCCCAAGGGAGGAACGGAGTTTGTTGACGGTCTGAGGGCTCGCCGGTTGGCGGGCCCTGCTTTTTTGTCTTCACGTCGGAGGACGCATGCGCATAGTATGGTCTATCCTGAAAAAGGAGCGTTGCGCATGATGCCCTTGTCGGATTTTCTTTTTTGGATTTCGGAGAACCTCTGGGCGCTGATCCTGCACATCGCGGGCAAGAGCTCGTTCCCGAAGCCGCTCTCCCAGGACGAGGAGAGGCGCCTGATCGAGCGCATGCTCAGGGGCGACCTCTCGGCGCGGGACCTGCTGATCGAGCACAACCTGCGCCTCGTCGCGCACATCGCGAAGAAATACCAGAATAGCGCGCTGGACAGCGACGACCTCGTGTCCGTCGGCTCGATCGGGCTGATCAAGGCGGTCAACACGTTCCGCCCGGAGGCCGGAAAGCTGACGACGTACGCGTCGCGCTGCATCGAAAACGAAATTCTGATGCAACTGCGCGCGAACCGCAAGAACCGGAACACGATGCTTCTCGACGAGCCGATCGGGACCGACAAGGACGGCAACGAGATCCGGCTCATGGACCTGCTCGGAACGGACAAAAACGCCGTCGTCGACCAGGTCGAGGTGTCGATCGAGTCCGAGCGCGCGGTCCGGCTGATCGCCCGCGTGCTCGACGAGCGCGAGCGCAAGGTCGTCGAGCTGCGCTACGGGCTCACGGACGGCATCCTCAAGCCGCAGCACGAGGTCGCGCGCGCGCTCGGCATCTCCAGAAGCTACGTCTCGCGCATCGAAAAAAAGGCGCTGCTGAAGCTTAGAAAGGCGCTCGGCGGTTGAACCCCGGCCGCGCGTGTGGTATAATGCGGGTGGATGTGTCACAAATGACGACAGTTTAGCAATCCGCCTGCGGATTGCGGGTCGGCGGGTCATATACGGTTTGACACGCCGACAAACGAGGAGGGCTTGCGATGTACTACGGCGACGACGCGTTTGCCACCATGCTTCTGACCGTGTCGCTGTCGCCGAACCGGGCGGAGTACGTGCGGCCGCTCTCGACGCCCGAGTACCGGCGCATATCGCAGCGCGCGGGCGCGAGCTCCGTCGGGAGGCTCGGCGGGCTGCTCGGCGTCGACATCAGCGGGGTCATGCAGCTTCTGGCCGTTCCCGAAGAAGAGGCGTACCGGATATTCACGCTCTTGAACCGCGGCGTCCAGCTCTCCTACGCGCTCGAGGCGTTCGAGCAGAAGGGCATTCAGGCGTTCACGTGCTTCGACGACGGCTATCCGCAAAAGCTGAAGAGCCGCATGGAGGCCGGAGCGCCGCCCTCGCTGTTCTTCGCGGGCAACCGCGCGCTGTTCGACCGGCCGGCGATCTCGGTCATCGGCGTCAGCGGCATCAAGACGACGCCGGAGGTGCGCGCCTCGATCGAGGCGATCGTGCTCGGCGCGAGGGAGCTCGGCTTTCCGGTGATCGCCGGCGGCGAGCTCGGCGTTTCGCGCGTCGCGGAGGGGCTGATCGCCGAGCTCGGCGGGGAGCTGATCGTCGCCGTCGCCGGGGGCCTGCAGGAGCACGCGCTCGAGGAGCCGGTCGCGGCGCTGCTCGCGGACGGGCGCGCGGCCTTGCTGTCGGTCGAGCACCCCGAGTCGCTGTTCACGATCCCCCACGCGATCGCCCGCAACAAGATCATCTTCGCGCTCTCGCAGGCGGCGTTCGTGTTCAACACCGACGGCAAGCGCGGCGAGACGGACGCGCTCAAAAACCGGCTGT